>JBLMXA010000512.1:0-2762 GCA_050257515.1 Acidobacteriota bacterium
GACGCGGAGATCCGGATCGCGATGTCGGCGCCCGCGGGCGCGGCGCGCACCTGCGCGACGGTCTCGCAGCTCGCGATCACGCGTCCGCCGCGCGCTCCGGCCGCGGCGAGCGCGCCGCCGGTAGGATCGGCGATCGACGTGATCGCCGACGGCGGCACCTCGGCGAGCTCGCGCGCCGACGCGACGTCGAAGCCGGCGAGCTCGCCGGCGGCGAGCGCGCGCACCGCGGCGTGCGGGAACGACTTCGCCGCGAACAGCGCGTGGACGCCGGCGGCGCGCGCGGCGGCGGCGACGCGCCGCACGTTGTCGTCGATCGCGGCGAGATCGAACACGAGGGTCGCGCGCGCGGCCCGCTCGAGCGCGGCGAACACGTCGGCTCTCACCGGCCGACCTTGCACGCACCGCAGGCGAGCTCGTCGAGCCGCGCCTGGCCCTTGCAGCACACGTGACCGGCCAGGATCGCGTCGAGCTCGGCGCCGGGCGGCAGCCCGAACAGCCGGCGCCCGAGCAGTGCGAGCAGGTCCTGGTCGTTCGCCTCGGGGTAGCGGCGCCGCCACAGCTCGAGCGGCGGACCGCGCCGGTCGCGCACGAGATCGGCGACGCTGTCGCCGCGCTCGAACGCGTAGAGCACCATCGCGAGGCTCGTCGCGTACACCTGCTCGGGCCGGTCGGCGTGGACGTCCTCGAGCGTCGACACCTGCATCGCGCCGAGATCGAGCGCGTGGTGCTCGTGCAGCATGTGCAGCCACTCGTGCTCGGGCGGCACGTTCTCGAACCACTGCGCGAGCCCCTCGTCGAGCCAGATCGACGTGCAGCCGACCGCCGCGTGCAGCTGCGCGTGCACGAGCTCGTGGCGCAGCGTGCGCACGTCGACGCCGAACTCGTCGTGCGGCATCGCCGGGATCCGCACGGCGCCGTCGTAGAGCCCGGCCGACCACGCGGGCGCGCCGCCCTTGCCGTGCAGATCGTCGAGCGACGCGTAGACGATGACGGTGAGCTCGCCGCGCGGCGACGTGCCGGTGACCAGCCCGAGCTGCGCGAGCAAGCCGGCGGTCGTGAACGCGAGCGGCGTCGCCTCGAGCGCGACCGCGGGATCCCACGCGACGGTGATGCCGTCGGCGGTGACCGTCGAGAACCCCGCCGGGATGTCGACCTGCGGGATCGGCTCGCACGGATCCGCGGCGTGCAGGATGCGGCGGGGGGGCGCTGGCGCAGGCGCGTGGGTGGCCGCGGGTGCGCTCGTGGTCGCGGTCGTGCTCGTGCTCGTGGTCGTGCTCGTGCTCGTCTGCTCCGGGCTCGGGTGCAGCCGCAGCGAAGGCCCGCTCGGGTCCGGCCGCCGCGAAGGCGGGCTCGGGCTCGACGGGCGACTCGCTTGCTCCGCCGGATGCGCGCACTTGACGAGCACCGCCGCCGCGAGCCCGAGCGCGGCCACCGCGACGAGCCACCGCCACCTCAAGGCGCGCCACGGGACGTCGTGATCGCGTCGCCGCGGTCGCCGCGGTGCGCCTCGGGCCCGCCCGACCACAGCACGTACACGAGCGGGACGAGCACGCCGACGCCGACGAGGATCGAGCCGCGCCACTTGAGCCCGAGCCGCCCCTTGAGCATGAACAGCCCCGAGATCGCGAGGTACAGCAGCATCACCGCGTAGATGTCGGCGACGTACGTCCACGCCTTCTTGCCGCGGTTGTAGTGGAGCCAGTTCGCGACGCGCAGGAAGAACCTCGGCGACCGCTGCTGCACGGTGAGCTGATCGCCGATCGCGGTGACCTGCGCGCCGCTGGCGTAGGTGAGCCGCACCTCGTCGCCGGCGCGGTAGACGTCGTCGGGCTTGCCGGTGCCCGCCGCGGCGACCACGCGCGCGACCGCGTCGTCATCGCTGGCGTCGTCGGGGATCGGCGCGATCGTCTGGGTGCGCTCCGAGGTGTGGAAGTTCGGATCCCAGTCCTTGATGTGATTGATGGCGAGCCCGGACAGCGCGTAGATCAGCGTGAAGCCCACCGCCAGGTACCCGGTGTCGCGATGGATGGCGCGCAGCCATGCGCGCCAGCGGCTAGGCATACCGCTGTTCTTTCCACGGATCGGCGTGGTTGTTGTAGCCGCGCTTCTCCCAGTACCCCGGCTCGTCGTCCATGACGAACTTGATGCCGGTGAGCCACTTCGCGCTCTTCCAGAAGTAGAGATCGGGCACGAGCCCGCGCACCGGCGCGCCGTGATCGATCGAGAACGGCTTGCCGTTGAGGCGATACGTGACGAGCACGTTGTCGGCGGTCGCTTCCTTGAGCGGCACGTTCGACGTGAAGCCATGCGCCGCCTCGAAGATCACGTGGCGCACCGCGGCCGACAGGCCCGCCTTCTCGGCGAGCAGCGACACCTGCACGCCCTTCCACATGCCGCCGAGCATCGACCACCCGGTGACGCAGTGGACGTCGGCCTGCTTCGTCACCTGCGGCAGCGCGAGCAGCGCCTTGTAGTCGAGCTCGAACGGGTTCTTGACGAGACCGTGGACGCGCAGCTTGAACCTCTGGAGGTCGCCGTCGCCTTCGTCGCCGCCCATCGGCTTCAGGTACTCGATGACGCGCTGGCCGGGAGGCAGGCGAGGGCGGCCATCGGGGCGGTTCTCGGCGCGCGCGGCGCGCGTCAGGTCGTCCGCGGCGACGCGCACCAGCGCGCCGCCCGCCGCGATCAGCAGCGTGCCGGCGGCCGCCGACCGGATGAAGTCACGCCGACGCTGGTCCATGGGAGCCTCCTTATCGTGGCAT
>JBLMXA010000513.1:0-3158 GCA_050257515.1 Acidobacteriota bacterium
CCCCCCCCCCCCGCTCTTCTTCTCGCCGTCCGAGAGGGATCGGGCGGTGCTGGGCGTGCGGGGATGGGACGTTGAGCGTCGCGGCGTTCTTCGACATCGACGGGACCCTGCTCTCGGTGAACACGGCACCGCTGTACGCGCGCTACCTGCGCAGACACGGCCGCGCGCGCCGCCGCGACCTCGTGCGGACTGCGCTCTACTTGCTGCAGTACCGCCTGAATCTGCTCGACATCGATCGCGCGATCGAGCGCGCGAGCGTGTTCATCGCCGGGCAGCGCGAGGACGAGATCACCGCATTCTGCGAGCAGTGGTACCGCGAGATGGTGCGCGCCTACCTGGTGCCCGAGATGCTCACCCTGATCGAGCAGCACCGCTGCGCGGGGCACGAGCTCGTCCTGCTGTCGAGCAGCACCAACTACCTCGCGGAGCCGCTGGCGCGCGAGCTCGACGTCGCGCACATGCTGGTGACGCGTCTCGAGGTGGTCGACGGCCGCTTCACCGGTCGTCCGATCACGCCGGTGTGCTATGGCCCGGGCAAGGTGCACTGGGCGACGGAGTTCGCGCGCAGCCACGACGTCGACCTCGGGCAGAGCTTCTTCTACACCGACTCGGTGACCGACGTCCCGGTGCTCGAGCTGGTCGGCAATCCACGCGTCGTCAATCCGGATCGCCTGCTGCGGCGCCTGGCGAAGAAGCGCGGCTGGGAGATCGTGGGCGCGGGAGGAGGTGGGGGTGGCGCAGCGTAGGAGCAGGCGGGCGGTCGAGAGCCGCTCGCGCGGCTGGTGGTGGCTCGCGGTGCCGCTGATCGGCATCGCGGCGTATGCTGCCTTCGACGCGACGCTCGCGCTGATCGCGCCGCACGACGACACCTCACAGCGCGTGCCGCAGCGTCCCCCGTCGCAGGCCGAGGCGCCGCGCGCGAGCAGCGCGCCGCTCGCGGGCGAGGAACCGGTCGCGACGCCGCTCGCGGCGGCGTCGGCGGGCGACACCGCGTCGGGTGGCGTCGCATCGGGTGGCGTCGTACCGGACGCGACGCCGACCGCAGCACGGATCGCAGCCGACGCCGCCGTCGAGAAGACCCGAGCCGGTCGCAAGCGGGCGGCGCCCCAGGAGCACTTGACGGACCGCGACCGCCGCGCGCTCGAGAGCGTTCTCGACCGCGCCGCCGAGCAGCAGCGCGGCGCGGCTCCTTGACGAGCGCGGCGCGGACGACGCCGTCGCCGACGGCGTGCGCCCATCGCCGCAATCGGTTCGCTTCACTTCGTCGAGCCGAGCGGCGTGGCGCACGCCGTGCGTCGCCGCGCTTGACGCCGGCCACTTGCCGAACGCGTCGCGTGAGTCTATACGGCGATCCCTTCCGTCACGTCCAACACGCTCGCTTGTGGCCGCGCGCTCCGGCGCGCGCAACGCGGAGGTTTTGCGGTGAGTGCTGAGTCGCTCGGGCCGGGGCGCGTCCCGCCGCAGAGCATCGAGGCCGAGGAAGCGGTCCTCGGGGCGATCCTGCTCGACAACCGCGCGCTCGACCGCGCCAACGAGATCCTCCAGGCCGAGGACTTCTACCGCGAGGCGCACCGGCGGATCTTCCGTGCGCTCAACGACCTCGACGACCGGCGCGAGCGCGCGGACGTGATCACGGTCACCGAGTGCCTGAAGCGGCGCGGCGACCTCGAGGCGGTCGGCGGCGCGGCCGCGATCGCCGAGCTGGTCGAGCGCACCGCCACCGCCGCCAACGTCGACCTCTACGCGCAGATCGTCAAGGACAAGGCGGTCCTGCGCGCGCTGATGGAGGCGTCGACCGACATCGCGCAGCGCGCCGCCGCGGGGACCGGCGACGTCTCGGAGTTTCTCGACGACGCCGAGCGCATGATCTTCGAGATCAGCCAGCGCAAGATCCGCCAGCCCTACGCCAAGCTCGAGACGATCATCGTCAACTCGATCAAGACGATCGAGGCGCTCTACGAGAAGAAGGAGGCGGTCACCGGCGTGCCGACGGGCTTCCTCGACCTCGACAAGATGACCTCGGGGCTGCAGCCCGCCGACCTGATCATCGTCGCGGGGCGCCCGTCGATGGGCAAGAGCGCGCTCGCCACCAACATCGCGCAGTACGCGGCGGCGAACTGCGGCGGCAAGGCGGTGGTGATGTTCTCGCTCGAGATGTCGAAGGAGTCGCTGGTGCTGCGCATGCTGTGCGGCGAGGCGCGCGTCGACGGCACCAAGGTGCGCACCGGCTACCTCGGCGACCGTGACTTCCCGCGCCTCGCGATGGCAGCGGGGCGCCTCGCCGACCTGCCGTTCTACATCGACGACACCCCGGCGCTGTCGGTCCTGGAGATGCGCGCCAAGGCGCGCCGTCTCGCGCGCGAGAAGGAGCGCGAGGGCGGGCTCGCGCTGATCGTCGTCGACTACCTGCAGCTCATGCGCGCACACAAGGACGTCGACAACCGCGAGCAGGAGATCTCGCTGATCTCGCGTTCGCTGAAGGCCCTTGCAAAGGAGCTCTCGGTGCCGGTGATCGCGCTCTCGCAGCTGAACCGCGCCGTCGAATCGCGCGCCGACAAGCGACCGATGATGGCCGACCTGCGCGAGTCCGGCGCGATCGAGCAGGACGCCGACGTGATCGCGTTCATCTACCGCGACGACGTGTACAACAAGGCATCGCCCGAGGAGGGCACCGCCGAGATCATCATTGCCAAGCAGCGCAACGGGCCGCAGGGGATGGTCAAGCTCGCGTTCCGGAGGGAGTGGACGACCTTCGAGAACCTGAGCTCGCGCGAGGACGACGACCAGCTGCCGCAGTTCGACGAGGCCGAGCTCTGACCAACGCGTGCCGCTTCAGCGCGTGACGGCGCTGCGGGCGAGGAGACGCGTGGCGAGCGCACGAGGGTCGTCGGCGGAGGCGAGGGCGCCGATCATCGCGACCGCGTTCGCGCCGGCATCGAGCACGCGCGGCGCGCGCTCCTCGTCGATCCCGCCGATCGCGACGATCGGGATGCGGAGCGCCGCGCGCACGGCGGCGAGCGCGTCGAGCGTGCGCGCCGCGAGCGCGTCGCGTTTGCTCGTGGTCGCGAACATCGGACCGAAGCCGACGTAGTCGGCGCCTTCCTCCTCGGCGGCGCGCGCCTCGGCGACGTCGTGCGTCGAGATGCCGATCACGAGAC
>JBLMXA010000514.1:0-19603 GCA_050257515.1 Acidobacteriota bacterium
CCGACTCGGCGATCGTCGGCGTCACCGAGCAGGGCGCGCTCAAGCTGCTCGGCAAGGGCGCGGGCGCGGCCGGCGGCCACTGCGTGACCACCGACGATGCCGGCCACGCGTATGTCTGCGACCCGGCGCACGGCCGGCTCGTCGAGGTCGCCGACCCGTACTGAGCGATGCTCGCGCTGCTCGCCGCCGCTGCCTGCCTCACGCCGACGCACGTGACGAGCGCGCCGGCGATCGACGGTCTGCTCGACGATCCGGTGTGGCAGACGGTCCGCGCTTCGGACCGCTTCACGCAGTCGTTCCCGCACGACGGCGACAAGCCGGGCGAGCACACGACGGTGCGCGTCGCGTACGACGACGACAACCTGTACGTCGCGATCGACTGCGCGCAGACCGCGCCGCCGGTCGTGCGGCTCACGCGCCGCGATCGCGAGACCGATGGCGATCGCGTGTCGATCGATCTCGACACCAGCCACGACCGGCGCAGCGCGTTCCACTTCCAGGTCAGCTCCGCGGGGACGCTCGTCGACGGCCTGCGCTACGACGACACCGAGCTGTCGACCGACTGGGACGACGTGTGGCAGGCCGAGGTCGCGCACCGCGAGCACGGCTGGTCGGCCGAGCTGAAGATCCCGCTGCGGATCCTGCGCCTGCACGACGGTGTCGCGACGTGGGGCTTCCAGGTGCGGCGCTGGGTCGGCGCGACCGGCGAGGAGGACGTGTGGGCGTACTCGCCGCGAGACTCCGGCGGCGAGGTGTCGCGCTACGGCGAGCTCGGCCCGTTCGACGGCGTCGCCCCGCGCGGCAACCTCGCGCTCGTGCCGTTCGTGCTGACCCGCTACGTGACGACGCACACCGGCAGCGACGGCTCCGCGGTTCCGTCGCCGTACGGCGAGGGCACGTCGGCCGCCGCCGGGCTCGACGTGACGTGGCGGCCGGCGCCGCCGATCACGCTGCAGGGCGCGCTGTATCCCGACTTCGGCCAGGTCGAGGCCGATCAGATCGTGATCAACCTGACGACGACCGAGACCGAGTACCCCGAGAAGCGGCCGTTCTTCCTGCAGGGCATCGACCTGTTCCAGACGCCGATCCAGCTGCTGTACACGCGCCGGATCGGGCGCGCGACGGACGCGCCGGTGCTGCCCGACGGCACGACCATGCTCGGCGCGGTCGGGCCGGCGCCCGTGCTCGGCGCGGCGAAGCTGATCGCGAGCGCCGGGCCGGTCGACGTCGGCGCGCTGTCGGCGGTCACCGGGGGCGTCGACGCGGCGACCGATCAGGGCACGAGCGTGCTCGCGGCGCCGTCGGCGAGTCACCACGTCGTGCGCGTGCGCGCGCACGGCGACGGCTTCACGTTCGGCGCGCTCGCCACCGCGCAGCAGCAGGGCGACGATCCGCTGCGCCACCCCGTCGTCAACGGCATGGCGCTGTGCCCGGAGGGCTCGCTCGTCGCGCCGGGCGCGCGGTGCAGCCACGACTCGGTCACCGGCGGCCTCGACGGCGCGTGGCGCTCGAGCGACGGCAGCTGGACCGCGAACGGCCAGCTCGCGGGCACGCGCATGCAGGGCGGGCCGACCCGCATGCTGCTCGACGGCACGCAGCTCGCGTCGGGCGACACCGGGCTCGGCGGCACGTTCCGCGTCGCGCGGGAGGGCGGCACCCTGCGCGGCGAGCTCTCGTACGAGGGCTACTCGAGGAAGTTCGAGATCGACGACCTCGGCTACCTCGACCGCCAGAACGTGCAGCACGTGTTCGCTTCGGTCGGCGCGTACTCGCCGCATCCGTACGGGCCGCTCGTCGACGAGCACACGAACCTCGAGATCTTCTACCGGCGCAACAACGACGGGCTCGTGCTGCCGTCGGGCTACCAGTGGAACCTCGGCGGCACGACGAGGAGCCTGTGGGGCGTGTGGGCCGAGCTGCACTGGCGGCCGCACTACTTCGACGACCGCGAGCTCGGCGATGGCCGCGCGCTCGAGCGCTCGGGGCGGCTCGGCCTCGAGCTCGAGGTCACGAGCGACCCGCGGCGCGAGCTCGTCGCGTGGTGGGGGCAGCAGCTGCGGTCGACCGCCGGCGGCTGGGAGCTGTACGCGTCGGGCGGCGTCAAGCTCAGGCCGCGCGACAACCTCGAGCTCGAGCTCGATCCCGATCTCGTCATCTCCCGCGGCGAGCCGCGATTTGTCGACGGCACCGATCCGATCGGGCCGCGGTTCTCGCGGCTGTACGCGACGTCGGTCGGCGTGACGACGCGCGTGACCTGGACGCTGCAGCGCGACCTCACGCTGCAGGCGTACGTCCAGGGGCTGATCGCGTCGCTCGAGCACCGCGGCGCGTACGTCGCCGATCCGAGCCTGCGCGTGATCGCGCTCGATCAGCTGCAGCCCGCGAGCTTCGATCCGGCGATGTACGACGTCCGCGAGGGCGTGCTCGACGCGACCGTCGTCGCCCGCTGGGAGTACCGCCCCGGCTCGGTCGCGTACCTCGTGTACTCGCACGCGGCGCAGCCCGCCGACTACGCGCTGATGGAGGCGCGCGGGCTCGAGCCGGCGGCGCTCGTGCGCGGCCCGTCGTCGGACGCGCTGCTCGTCAAGCTGTCGTGGGCGTGGCTCAAGTAGGCGCGACCAGGTCGCGCGTGATGCTCGCGACGTCGGGGCAGCCGCACAGCGCCATCGCGAGATCGAGCTCGCGGCGCAGCACGGCGAGTGCCGCGGCGACGCCGGCGCGGCCGGCCGCGGCGAGCCCCCACAGCACGGGCCTGCCGACGAGCACCGCGCGCGCGCCGAGCGCGAGCGCCTTGACGACGTCGGTGCCGCGGCGCACGCCGCCATCGAGCAGCACCTCGCCGCCGCCCGCGACCGCGTCGGTCACGCGCGCGAGCACCTCGATCGTCGCCGGCGCGGCGTCGAGCTGGCGGCCGCCGTGGTTCGACACGACGACGCCCGCGGCGCCTGCCGCGATCGCGCGGCGCGCGTCGTCGGCGCGCACGATGCCCTTGACGAGCACGGGCAGCTTCGTCACCGAGCGCAGCCAGCCGATCGCGTCCCACGTCAGGCCCGGATCGAGCAGCTCGGCGACGTACGCGGCGAGGCCGGAGTCACCGCTCGCCTTCGGCAGCCGCGCGTAGCCGGCGGCGTGGAGGTTCGCGATCTCGAGGCCCGCGGGCAGCGCGAACCGGTTCTTGACGTCGCGCTCGCGGCGCCCGAGCAGCGGCGCGTCGACGGTGAGCACGAGCGCGCGGCAGCCGGCGGCCTCGACGCGGCGGACGAGCGCCTCGGTCGCGCCGCGATCCTTGTAGACGTAGAGCTGGAACCACACCGGGCCGCTCGCCGCGGCGACGACGTCCTCGACCGGCGTGTTCGACAGCGTCGACAGCACGAAGATCGTGCCGGCGTCGCCGGCGCCGCGCACGCTCGCGAGCTCGCCGTCTGCGTGCGCGAGCCGGTGGAACGCCGTCGGCGCGACGACGACCGGCATCGCGGCCGGCTGGCCGAGCACGCTGGTCGCCAGCTCGCGGCGCGCGACGTCGACGAGCACGCGGTAGTGGAGCCGGAGCTCGGAGAACGCGTCGCGGTTGCGGCGCAGGCACGCCTCGTCGTCCGCGCCGCTCGCGTAGTAGTCCCACGCCATCTGCGGCAGCTGCGTGCGCGCCAGCTCCTCGAGCTCGTGCAGGTTCAGGATCTCCACGTGGTCATTGTACGGTGAAGTAGTGCGACCAACTCGTCGCCACCGCGTGCGGGAACGCGGCGGTGGCATAGTCACCGGTCGCCGCGCCGGGATAGCCGGTCATCGCGTCGAACCGCAGCACGTACGTGCGCCCCGCGACCAGCTTGGAGGTCGACAGCCATGCCGAGCGGGTCGTCGTCGAGGTCTGATCGATGAGGTGCGGGACGGTGTAGCCGGCCACCGCGCGCAGCTCGTAGACCGCGACGTTCGTCACGTCGACGGGGCCTGACGACGCGAGGTCCCACGCGACGTCGAGGCGCGGAGCCGCGGGCAACGCGACCGCGGTCGCGTCGGCGGCGATCGCGACGCCGTTGACCATCGGATCGCCGGCGATGCCGACCATGCCGGCGGGCAGCGCGAGCCCGGCACATGCGGCCGAGGTGGGCGCCTGCACCCACAGCTGGGTGCCGAACGGCGCCAGGAACGGCTGCGTGCCCGGGAGCTGGAGCGCGCGCTGCAGGCCGACGGCGAGGTTCGCGACGAGCACCGATCCGAGGTACGGATTGTAGAAGGTCTGGTCGATCGCGCTCGTCGACGGGTACGGCGGGCTGCGCGGCGTGTAGGTGACGACCAGCGCTCCGGTGGTGCCGAGCTGATACGACGGGATCGCGGAGATCAGCCAGTCGGCGCCGGACGACGTCGCCCCCGGGATCGCGGCCACCCACCGCTGGTCCTCTTCCGCGACGCTGGCCGAGATCGACAGGCAGCTCGCCGTGGTCGGCGCGTCGAGCGTCAGCGTGAGCTGCAGGGCCACGCCGTCGACCTGATCGACCGCGACCGTGCGGTAGTGCGTGACCGACAGGTATGGCCCCGAAGGCAACGACTTCGGCGAGTACTCGAGCACGTAGAGCAGGTCGTTGTCGTCGCTCGCGTCGAGCAGGCCGATCGGCGGGGCGAGCGCGCCGGCCAGCCGCCAGTCGAACCCCAGCTGCGTGCTCTGCGTCGAGCCGGCGCCGGTGGTACCGGTGTCCGCGAGCGACCACTGGCCGGTCGAGGCGACGTAGATCTCGCCGTACAGGCCGCCGGCGGCGGACAGGATCAGCGAGATCGGCGTGGGCCTGGTCACCAGTGTTCGATCCGCGACCGGGCGCGCGGCCACCGTGGAGGCGAGCGCCAGCTGCGGCGCGTCGCTCTCGACGTCGAACCCGCCGTCGGCCGCCGCCAGCGAGAGCCGGTACCGCTGCCCCGCGTGCGCGAGCGGGAACGAGAACGTGCCGTCCGTCTGGTAGTCGACGATCGGCGTCGTGCCGTCGTCGAGCGTCGCGGTCGCGGCCGCGCGGTCGGGGACCAGCTGCTCGACGAGCGGCATGTACGTCGCGTCGTTGGTCGCGTAGCGCTCGAGCAGCGTGCCGGTCACCGCGTACGGGTTGGCGTCGGGGACCGGCGCGATGTCGCCGAGGCCCAGCAGCTTGTCGCAGCCGGCCAGCACGACCACGGCGAGCGCCGCGCGCATCTCGCGGATCTTACCGGGGCGTGACCTTGACGTCGACCGTCAGCGTCTCGCCGCCGCCGCCGACGAAGATCGTGCCGCTCGTCGGCGTCGCGTCGAGATAGTTGCGGCCGACCGCCACGCGCACGTGCTCGGTCTGCGTCAGGATCCCGTTCGTCGGGTCGAAGCCCTTCCAGCCGAGCTGCGGCAGGTACACCTGCACCCACGCGTGGGAGGCCTCGCTCTGCACGTGATCGGCGTGCGTGTAGATGTAGCCGCACACGTAGCGCGCCGGCACGCCGAGCAGGCGCGCGAGGCAGATCATCAGGTTCGTGAAGTCCTGGCACACGCCGCGGCGGTTGACGTAGACCTCGAACGCCGTCGTCGCGATCGTCGTCGAGCCCTGGATGTACGCGTACTCGCCATGGATCGTCTGGTTGATGTCGAGCAGCGTGTCGAGCAGGTCGGAGTCGTTGCGGTTGACGAAGCTCATCGCGTACTCGGCGAGCTCCGCGAGCTCGGTCTCGGGCAGCTCGGGCGGCAGCAGGAATGGATCGAGGATCTGGCGCTGCCACGGCATCCACACCAGCGGGATCGTCTGGCTGACGCGCAGCGGGCCGATGCCGATCGGATCGACGTCGTGCAGCGTCACCGTGGTCTTCGCCTCGATCGCGAGCTCGGAGAACGGCGTGTCGATCGACAGCCGGCGCACGCGGTTGCCGAACACGTCGTCGAAGTCGCGCGTCTGGCCAGGAACCGAGACGTCGAGCGTGTGCGACACGACGGTCTGCAGGTGATCGTGCACCGGTGTCAGGCGCAACAGGTGCGTCGAGCGCTCGATCGGCTTGGCGTAGCGGTACACGGTCCTGTGGACGACGTCGTACGTGCGCGGCTCGGCGCGCGCGGGCAGCCGCTGCTTGCGCGGCGTCGCGATCGCGCCGCCGGTCGAGCGCTCGGCGACGATCGCGCCCTCGCGGATCACCATCAGCTGTCCCGGCGGCAGCTGGCGCCACTGCAGCGCACGCGCCGCATCGCCGTCGCGCGGCTGCAGCTGCTCGGTGCACGCGATCACGCCCTTGCGGCTCTTCGCGCCGCGCCGCGTGAGATCGATCTCGAGATCGCCGTCGCCGAACGCGATCGTGTTGTACGGCGGCGCGAGCTGGCCGATCCACAGCGGATCGCCGCGGCGATCGGCGTGGACGAGCAGGTCGCGCCCGTCGGTCAGGCACAGCGTCATGCCGCCGAGCTCGTTCCACTCGCCGAGCCAGCCGACCACGACGTCGAGGTCGAGGTCGGCGATGCTCTTCCACTCGCGATCGATGCAGCGGTTGAGCAGCTCGCAGAACATCTGCTCGGTGTCGGTCGAGCCGACCGGCTCGAACGGGCCGACCGTCTCCGGCAGCTTGCGGTCGAGGCTGCCGGCGTGGCCGATCAGCCAGTCGCGGCGGCCCCACGTGCGCGAGAACGGCTGCGTGTTCGCGTCCGACAGCGTGCCCCACGTCGCGTGCCGGATGTGCAGCACGAACAGCGACGACGTCGACTGATCGAACGCACGCGCGAGCTGGCTGCGCATCGAACCAGCGGGCGGCGCGGGCTCCTTGAGGATCGCCGCGGATGGCTCGCCGGCGGGGTAGTAGCCGAGGCCCCAGCCGTCGGGCAGCACGTGGCCCGCCTCGAGGCAGTGCAGCGTGAACGACGGTGCCAGCTCGCCCTCGAACGACATCGCGAGCAGGTTCGGCATGCCGTCGCGACTGTACTACGCCGAAGCTTGCCAGCGGCGCCGATCCCGATCGCCGCTACGGTGCCGGCATGCGCTCGCTCTGGCTCGTCTGCCTCGCCTGCGGGGTCGCGCACGGCGACCCGCTCGTCGTCGGCGTCGGCGCGCACCACGCGATCGTCGACGAGGGCGGCGACCACGGCAGCTGGAACGGCGCCGCGCTCGAGCTCGAGCACGCGCTGTCGCCGCACCTGGCGCTGCGCGGCCAGCTCGCGTTCGACAGCGTCGTCAACCACTCCGACGCGGCGCCGTACGCGTACGACGCGAACGAGCTCGTCGCGATGGTCGGCCTGCGCGTCGACGTCACCCGGCGCGACGAGCGGCGCGCGGCGCGCGTGTACTTCGCCGCCGCGCTCGGCGAGGCGTACATGTGGATCGACGATCATCCGGCGATGGTGTCGGCGACGAGCCTGCGGCTCGAGCCGCTCGCCGCGGGCGCCGAGCTGATGATCGGCGACCACGACGCCGTGCGCGTCGAGGCCGGGGCGATGCTGTACCACCAGTTCGAGGACGCGCTCGCGCTGGTGGTCGGCGCGGCGTACGTGCACGCGTTCTGATCAGACAATCGGGAATACTCAACATGGAACCGAGAGGCTCGAATGTCCGGACATTCAGACCTCTCGGTTCCCTGTTGCCTATTCCCTATTGAGCGGCTACTGCGTGTAGTCGATCTCGACGCGATCGATCGTCGCGTACTGCCAGCCCGTCCCGACGACGGTCAGCCGGTACTGCAGCAGCGCGTCGGGCGTGGCATCGCCGACCGCGACCCACGGCGCGGCGGCGAGCGAGTCGGCGTCGGGCGCGGTGCGGACCTCGACGACGAGCGCGGCGCCGCGGAGGTCGGCGGTGACGTGCACGGCGTCGAGCGTGCGCGCGCCGTCGAGCGCGTGCGGCGCCGAGGTGTACGTCATCGTCTGTGCGAACGGCGCGAGCGGGCCGCCGTGGTAGCTCGCGACGAGCGCGGGCGCCGCGACCTGGCCGGCGTTGCCGCCCGACGGCACCCGGTCGAAGAACACCGCCTGCCACGTGCCGGCGACCGGCGCGCCGACGAGCTTGGTCAGGTCGGGCATGTAGTCCCACGTGCCCTCGTACGTCGGCTCGGGCGTCATCGCGAGCTCGTCGGCGCCGGCCGGCTGCGCGAGCTCGGCCGCGACCTCGGTGCGATGCGCGTTCTGCAGCACGAACGAGAAGTCGAGGAAGTCGACGACCGCGTCGGCGGGCGCGTCGATCGGCAGGTCGACCACCGTGACGCCGGGCGCGTACGGCGCCGCGTCGGCGAGCGCCGTCGTCGGGCCGACGACCGATGCGAGCAGCCCGCCGGTCTGCACCGGGCGCAGCCGCGCCGCCGCGATCGGCGCGCCGAGCTGGTCGGGGCCCGACATGACGAGCTGCAGCCGCGAGCTCGCCTGATCGGCGTAGTCGAGCAGCAGGTCGTGCCAGCCCGGCGCGAGCTCGATCGTCTCGCCCGGCTTCTCGGGCTCGCCGGGCCAGTGCGACGCGACGATCTGGTCGTCGATGAACAGCCGCGCGTAGTCACCGGCGCTGCCGCCGAGATCGAACGTGAACACGTAGGTGCCGGCGACGTCGATGCGCAGCTGCGCGGCGTAGCGCAGCGAGTAGTCGCCGCCGGAGATGCCGTGGAGATCGTAGCTCGGCGGCAGCGCGGCCCACCTGGTGTCGACGAGCTGCGCCTCGACGCTCGAGCCGGCCTGCAGGTCCTGCAGCATGCGGTCGTCGGCGCCGACGACGATCGCGCCGTGCGCGGCGGTGACGCGCGCGCGCAGCCGGTCCGCGCGGATCGGCGTCGCGATGCCGCCGTCGACCGTCGACAGCACGAACCGCGCGGTGCCCGAGTACTCGCTCATCGCGCCGCGGATCGGGTACCAGCCCGCGGCCTCGACGGTGACCGGCACCGGCGCCGGCGTGGTGCCGGCCTTGCCGCGCACGAGGTTGCCCGCGATCTCGAAGAAGCCGAGGTCGTCGGCGACGAGCGACAGCACGGTCGTGCCGGCCGGCAGGTAGATCTCGCCGTCGTAGACGACCGTGAACCAGTCGGTGCGGTTCGCGAGGCCGAGGCCGTACGGCCGATCGTACTCCCAGCTCGTCGCCGGCACCTCGCCGTAGCGCTCGCCGGCCTGCGGGCCGAGCAGGTCGGGCGTCAGCTGGTCCCACGTCGTCGCCGCGGTGATGTTCCACGTCGTGAACGCGCGAGCGTGCAGGCCGCCGCGCGCGAACGCGTCTGGCGCGACGAGTCCGAGCGGATCGATCGTCGCGTCGGTCGGCGCGCCGGCCGCGAAGTCGGCGGCGGTGTCATCGACGATCGCGATCGGCGTGCCGGCGACCGGTGCGGTGCCGTGCGTGAAGCCGCAGCCGGCGACGATCACGAGAGCGCAGCGCCTCATCCCGCGGTCATCGTAACCGCGTGCGAGCTAACCGACTCCTAGCAGTTCCTTGCCGAGGGTTTCGCAGATCGAGTGCACCTCATCGACGACATGCGTGAGAAGGTCGTGCACGCTGGACCCCGAGAGCGGCTCGCTGCGGCGCGCCTCGACCCACGCGTCGAGCACGCGCAGCCGTTCCAGCGAGATCCCGCCGGGCAGCTCGTGCGAATCCGGTGGTCGGATGTCGCATAACCGATCATATGCCGAATGCACGCAGTACGCGATCGACCGCGGGAACTGCGTCTCGGAAATCAGGAAGCGAGCCACCGCTTCCGAGCCCACGCGACCCGCGGATCGCTTGAGGTAGGCCTCGGAGCCCGACAGCGCGCGCAGCAGCGACAGCCACAGCGCGGTGTCGAGCAGCTCGTTGCGCGCGACGAGGTTCGTGAACGCGTGGTGGTGGACGTCGAGCATGCGCGCGGTCTGGTTGACGCGTTCGAGCAGCACGCCGAGCCACACGAAGTCGAGCGGCTCGTCGTGCAGCATCGTCGAGCGCAGCAGGCCGAGTGTCAGCTGCGTCGACCGCCGCACCTGCTGGTAGAACGCCTCGCGCTGGTGCGCGTACTGCGCGGCCGCCGCGTCGCTCGGCATCCACAGGTGCAGCTCGTTGACCGCCTCCCACGCCTCCGCCGACAACACGTCGCGGATCGAGCGCGCGTTCCACCGCGCGCCGGTGACCGAGCGGCACAGCGCGACGCCGTTGGCGTCGTCCCAGATCATGAAGCGCTGCACGATCTCGCCGTCGCCCCACGCGGGGTGCTCGTCGCTGCCCTCGCACACGCGCGCGCGGAACGCCAGCTCCTCGCCCGACACGACGACGATCGGCCGCCACACCTGCGCCGCGGGCAGCTCGGCATCGAGCGCGAAGCTCGCGGTGGCGGCGAGCATGCGCGCGGTCGCCTCGGCGCGCTCGACGTAGCGGCCGAACCAGAAGCAATGGTCGGCGACGCGCGAGATCACGGCGCCTCCTTCATCACCCAGGTGTCCTTGCTGCCGCCGCCCTGCGAGCTGTTGACGACGTAGCTGCCGCGCACGAGCGCGACACGCGTGAGCCCGCCGGGCAGCACCCACGGCCCGGTGCGCGAGGTCAGGATGTACGGGCGGAGGTCGACGCGCCGGGGCTCGACGCAGCCGCGCTCGGCGATCCACGTCGGGCAGCTCGACAGCTCGACGCGGTGCTGCGCGATGTAGCGGCGCGGCTCGGCGGCGATCCGCCGCTTGAACTCGTCGCGCTGCTCGGCGGTCGACTGCGGACCCATCAGCATGCCGTAGCCGCCTGCCTCGTCGACCGCCTTGACGACGAGCTTGTCGAGGTTCTCGAGCACGTACTGGCGATCGTCGTCGCGCAGGCACACGTACGTCGGCACCTGGTCGAGCAGCGGCTCCTCGCCGAGGTAGAACCGGATCATGTCGGGGACGAACGGGTAGACCGCCTTGTCGTCGGCGACGCCGTTGCCGGGCGCGTTCGCGAGCGCGACGTTGCCGGCCGCGTACGCGCGCATCAGGCCAGGCACGCCGAGCACGCTGTCGGGGCGGAACACCTCGGGATCGAGAAACGCCTCGTCGGTGCGGCGGTAGATCACGTGGACGCGGCGCGGCCCGCGCGTGGTCCGGCACCACACCTTGTCCTGGTCGACGAACAGATCGGGCGCCTGCACGAGCTCGAGCCCCATCGTGCGGGCGAGGAAGCTGTGCTCGAAGTACGCCGAGTTGTACGGCCCGGGCGTCAGCACGACCGCGTTGGTGTCGCCATCGCCCGCCGGCGACACCGAGCGCAGCGTGTGGGCCAGGCGCGTCGGGTAGTGGTCGACGCGGTGGACGCGCGCGGCGTCGAACAGCCGCGGGAACATCCGCTTCGACACGTAGCGGTTCTCCACGACATAGGACACGCCCGACGGCGTGCGCAGGTTGTCCTCGAGCACCCGCCAGGCGCCCTGGGGGTCGCGGATCAGATCGATGCCCGAGATGTGGATCCGGACCCCGCCGGGGGGCTGGATGCCGCGCAGGTGGGGCCGGTAGCCCGCCGCGCCGAGCACCATCTCGGCCGGGACCTTGCCGGCGGCCAGGATCTTCTGCTCGCCGTAGACATCATCGAGGAACATGCCCAGCGCGCGCAGCCGCTGCTGCAGCCCCTTCTCCAGCCGGCCCCAGTCCGCTCCGGAGACGAGGCGAGGTAACAGGCAGAATGGAAAGATCTTCTCGGTCCCGCGCGCGTCTCCGTAGACCGAGAACGTGACCCCCTGCTGGAGCAGGGCGTGCTCGGCCAGCGCCTGGGCGCGCGCAAAGGCGTCGCCCCCCAGCCGGTCGAGCAGCTGGGCGACCCGCTCGAACGCGGGGCGAGGTGCCCCGGCCTCGAACATCTCGTCGTAGGTCCCGGGCAGCGCGGGGTAGCCCTGGAACAGGCCGGCCGGGGATCCCTGCACCTGATTCTGGCCCTGCACACCCCGTATCGTAACCGTTCCGGCTTGGACTAGACTCGGCGCCATGGCCAAAGCGAAGCGAAAGGGCGCGGCGAAGTCGGCCGCGAAGAAGAAGAGCGCGAAGAAGCCGGCTGCGAAGAAGGCGACGGCCAAGAAGGCGACGGCCAAGAAGGCGACGGCCAAGAAGGCGGCGAAGGCTGCTCCGAAGAAGGCGGCGAAGGCTGCCCCGAAGAAGAAGGCCGCGGCGAAGAAGCCGGCCGCCAAGAAGGCAGCGCCGCCTCCTGTCGAAGAGCACGAGCACGAGCACGAGCACGAGCACGAGCACGAGCACGGCCACGAGCATGTCCACGCCCACGACCACGATCACGACGACCTGGACGTGATCGAGCCGCACGCCGAGTCGGCCGACGAAGCCGCGCCGCTGCCGGGCCCGGACACGTTCCTCGAATGATGGTGGCGCGCGCTCGCGACGTGCTGCGGCTCGCGCTCGCGACGGCGCTTGTCGCGGCGTGCGGATCCGACAACCCGAAAACCGGTGTCGACGCAGCGGTCGACGCACCGCCCGATGCGGCGAGCCTCGGCGTGTTCGCGTTGCCGCTCGGCACGCCGAGCGGCAACGATCAGGGCGCGCTGTACACCGCGACGTTGACCGCGTCGGGCTCGAGCTTCTTGCTCGACGTCGACACCGGGTCGACGGTGACCGGCCTCGCCGGCTCGAGCTGCACGCAGTGCAGCGGGATGTCGCCGCTCTACCTGCCGGGCACCGGCGCCACGGACACCGGCCAGCAGGACAGCGCGTCGTACGCCGACGGCAGCGGCTGGATGGGCGAGATCTTCAGCGACATGGTCGGGCTCGCGCATGGCTCGCCCGACGTCAAGCTGTCGTTCGTCGAGATCACGTCGCAGAGCACGAACCCGGCGTTCTTCTTCGGCAACGAGTACCAGGGCATCTTCGGGCTCGGCCCCGACGCGCTGCTCGATCCCGGCACCACCGCGTACCTCGACGGCGAGATCACCGCCGGCGTCACCGGGATCATGGCGTTCGAGCTGTGCCCGATGGACGGCACGATGTGGCTCGGCGGCTACGATCCGACGCACGTCGCGGGGACGATGCAGTACACGCCGATCCTCAGCGGCGGCGTCAACCAGGCGTTCTACTCGGTCAACATGACCGCGATGGCGCTCGGCGGAAACGACCTCGGCGCGACGAGCGTGACGCTCGACAACCCGATCGTCGACACCGGCACGAGCCTGTTCTACATCCCGAGCGCGACCGAGGCGGCGCTGGTCGCGGCGCTCAACAACAACAGCGGCTTCAAGGCGCTGTTCCCGGGCCAGACGCTGACCGATCCGACGACCTCGATGTCGATGACCGCCGGCTGCGCGACCGCCGCGAGCGGCACGACGCAGGCGATGATCGATCAGATGCTGCCGAAGCTGTCGATGACGTTCGCGGGCGTCGCCGGCGGCTCCCCGATCACGGTCGACGCGCTGCCGATGTCGTCGTACTTCTACGACGCGGGCGGCGGCATGTTCTGCCTCGCGGTCTACGGCGGCGGCGATCAGGGCAACGCGACCATGGGCGACACGATCATGCGCGCGTTCGTCACCGTCATCGACAAGGCCCATCATCAGATCGGCTTCGCGCCGAGCGCGCACTGCCCGGCGCCGTTCGTCAAGCCGGCGGGCCACCGCCTGCGCGAGCGCGGCCGCGGGCCGCATCACGTGCGGCACTAATCGGCGAACGCCGGCGTGCGCTTGCCGCCCGGCGTCTCGCGCCCATTGTCTATGGTGCCGCGAGCACGATCGCGACGGTCGTGCCGCGGGCGAGCCCGAACTGGATGGTCGTGCCGGGCGGCGCGTCCATGAGCGCCCAGCCCGCGGCGCGATTCGCGCCGGTGACCGGGATCCCGTCGATCGAGGCCACGATGTCGCCGGCGCGCAGCTCGGTGGCCGCCGCGGGGCCGCGCGGATCGATCGCTGCGACCTGGAACGCGCGCTGGTCGGAAGGCATGTCGTCGGGATACTCGACCCACGTGATGCCCGGCACTCCAAAGCGGCTCCCGGGGCTCTGCGGTTCCCGCGCGACGCCGATGTCGCCGAGATCGGTATCCACGGCGCCGACGCGGCGCAACGTCTCGAACCGGTAGCGGCCGTCGATCCCGCGGATCGCGACAGCGCCTGCGGGAACGTTGTCGAAACGGAAGCTCCCGTCCTCGCGGGTGGTCGCCTGGCCGAGCGGCATGCCGCTCACGATCGCGGTGAGCTCGAGGTAAGCGACCGGGTGGCGTGCGACCACGTCGACGATGCGACCGCTGACCGCGGCGCCGGCGGCCTCGAGGTCGACGACCGCATGCTCGCCCTCGCCGAGCGTGACGTCCGCTCCGGTGCCCGAGTTACCGAACGAGGCCCGCAGCGAGTACGCGCCTGGTGGCAGATCGCGCAGCACGTAGTGTCCGCCGGTGCGGAAGAATCGCTCGGTGCGGTCGAAGCCGGTGCGCGCGTCGTTCACGCCGACGATCAGCACGTCGGGCGCTCCGCCCTTGACGTGCAAGGTGCCTTCGATCGATCCCGCCGCCGGGAGCTTCATCGCGACCGTGCTGCCGACGGCGACGTGCTCGGCGATCGCCTCGGTCCCGCCGTTCCGGAAGGCACGCAGCGTGTAGCGGCCGGCGGCCAGCAGCGGGATCGTGAACGCGCCGGTAGGGGACGTCATCACGGCATCGGATATCGGCACGTAGCGCGTGTGCTCGACAGCGCCGCCATCGCCGGTCTCGCGGTGCGCGACCACGAACACATCGGGCACCGGACCGGCGGCATCGCTCACCGTGCCGCGGATCGTGCCGTCGTGCGGCTCGACGGCGATGCGGATCGTCGTGGTCTGTGAAGCGCGCACCTCGACGCGCAGCCGGCCCTGGTCGTCGAGCGAACCTGCGGAGAGTGCCATCGGCTCGTCGCCGCGTCGCGCGGCAAACACCTGCAGGCGATACTCGCCTTCGCGAACGTTCACGATCGTGAAGCTCCCGTCGCGCGCCGTGCGCGCTCGGGGATACTCGCGTCCCGCATCGGCGATCACTGGAGCTCCGAGCACCAATGCATCGATCACCGGCATGCCGGCGGCATCGACGACCGTGCCGTGGAGCGTGCCGGCCTCCTCGAGGACGAGGTCGCGCTCGAGCACTCCGCTGTCGGGAACCGACACGCGCCAGCCCGCGAGCGGGCTGACCCCTCGATCGGAGGTGACGAACAGCGTGTTGTCACCAGCGCGCACGCCGCGCAGCTGGTAGCTACCGTCGCCGGTCGTGGACGCGACGTCGGTGGCCGTCTCGACGCGGGCGCCGCCCACCGGGGCCCCCGTCCGCGTGCGCACGCGGCCGCGGATCGTCGCGCCGGTCGTGACGGTCCAGATCAGGCCATCGACGTCGTGATCCGTGACCTCGATCCTCGGCTGCTCTACTGGCGACACGTGGTCCGCACACGACACGTCGACCTCGTAGGTTCCGGGGAGCAGGCCGCCCACGTGGACGCTGCCGTCGTGGTCTCCGGTACCGCCGATCGGCAGGTCTTCGACACGGACTCTCAGCAGGAGCGACGGCTCTCGACACGGCGCCGGGGGCGTTCCCGCCACGACCACCTTGCCCGATACGCGGTATGCCGGCTGCATCTTCACGATCACGCCATCGACGTGCTGGCCGACGCTCACGATCACCGAGCTCTCGGACATGCCGGCGCCGTGGTCCGAGTGCGCGAGGACGCTGTAGCGGTCGGGACGGAGCCGGTCGATGCGGAACCTGCCTTGATCGTCGGTCACCTCGGCGCCGGGGTTCATCCACGTGTCCCACTCGCGCGTCGCGGTGTCGACGGCGATCCCTGCGAGCGGCTGGTTGGTCGCCGCATCCACGACGGTGCCGGAAATCGTCGCCTCCGGCCGCAACGACACCGCGACGTTCCCCGGCGCGGTGGTCTGCGCGGAGCTATCCGTATAGCCGTCTGCGCTGACGTCGAGCGACACCTCGCCCGGACCGGTCCACAGCGAGAACGTTCCGTGCTCGTCGGTCTCGACGAGCGCCGCGCCATCATCGCCGTCGTGGGCGGCGCGCACGAGCGCGTGCGCGATCGGTCCGCCTCCGGCGTCCATCACGTTGCCGGTGACCTCGGCCGCGCCGCGTTGCAGCACCAGGTCGACGCCGGCGAGCCGCTCGCCCGTGCCGAGCCGGTTGAGTCCGTCGTCACCGGCGACCTTCGCGAAGCCAGGACGAAACGTGGGGGCCGCGGCTGCGACGGAGTAGAGCGACGGCGCGAGGCTCTCGATCACGTACGCGCCGTGCTCGTCGCTGAACGTGCACGCTGGCGTGCGCCTCCGCGATCGCGGAGCGTCGCGCTTCTGGATCTCGGCGCACACGTGGGCGCCCGCGATCCCTGCGCCACGGTCGTCGCGCACCGTCCCCGAGATCGCGGCGGTGCCACCCACCATCGCGTTGAAGCCGGTGCTCGCGAGCCGATGGAGCGCCCTGTCATCGGCGGCCGTGGGTTCGTTCGTTCCCGCGCTTCGACGCCACATCAGCACGGCGATCGCGATCGCCGCGAGGCCAACCGCGACCGCGAGCCGCCGCCTCGTCACGACTCCATCGTATCAACTCACTCGCGCCGCAGATCGATCGTGAACGGCCGCGCTTCGCGCCAGTAGCCGCTCGCGGCGACGCCGCCGTCGTGGGTGGCGACCTTGATGCGCTCCTGGCGGCGCTCGAGCGCGTCGTGATCGTCGCGCGGGAGCGCGGCGTAGGGGCCGCCGCCGGGCTTCCAGGCCCACAGCTCGATGCGCTGGGCGCGGCCGGCGTGCTCCCACTCGACGACGAGCGGATCGATGACCGGCAACCCGGGATGCAAGCCCGGCGAGGGCTGGTAGATGCGGCGGCGCACGCCGATCGCGCGCACGCCGTCGCCGACGACGCGCAGGTGCGCCCACCTGTCCGCGACCGCGACGCGATCGGGGCCGGCGCCGTCGATCGAGATCTCCCAGCGCTGCGTCGAGGCGTCGACGAGGCGCGCCGGCGCGCGCTCCTGCGACGCGGTGTCGCCGACGAGCGGCCAGAACTCGAGCGCGGGGCGCAGCTCGAGCGTCGCGTCGCCGAGCCGGCACGTGATGCCGCGCGGGCGCCACGCCTCGAGCTCGCGGCGCAGCTCGGCCGGCAGGCCGAGGCCGTGCTCGTCGAGATCGCCGAGCACGATGCGGAGGTCGCGCGACAGCGCCGACGGCAGCGCGAACCGATCGTGCAGCTCCTCGTGCCAGTCGACGAGCGGCAGCCGGTAGTGCGACACGACGAGCCGCGCGATGATCGAGCGGAACAGCGCGGCGAGCGCGGCCAGCATCCCCGGGCGCTCCGGCATGCGGATCGAGCGCAGCTCGACGACGCCCATCCGGCCGTGGCGCGGGCCGACCACGGGCAGGTGCGGGTTCCACAGCTTCTCGACGTTGAGCTCGGCGCGGTGCGAGTTGCCGGACGCGTCGACGAGCAGCGGGCCGAGCGCGTGCCACAGCGCCTCGGGCGCGAGCTCGCCGCGGTCCGCGAGCTGCTCGAGCCAGCCGAGCGTCACGTCGAGCTCGTCCCAGCGCTCGCGCGTGCCCTCGTCGGGGCGCGGCCCCTGCGACGCCGAGCCGACGCACTCGCCGGCGAACCAGTACGACAGCGACGGGTGGTTGTTGAGGTAGCGCAGCAGCGCGGGCAACACGTGCGGGTAGCGCACGAACGGCGACGTCTCGGGACGCGCGCCGCCGAGCGTGAGCTGACCGCCGCCGCCGGAATCGGCGACGTCGCCGTTCCAGCGGTGCCGCAGCGGCGATAGCCCGGTGGTCCCGGCCGCCGTCCACACCGTCTTCGCCTGCGTCCAGAACTCGCGCGCGCTCGCGGCCGGCGCCATGTTGACCTCGACGACGCCGGGATCCGGCGTCACCGTCAGGTAGTGCGCCGCGGCGTCCTTCCACTCGACGGCGACCGCGAACCGCGGCGCCGGCTCGTCGGGAAACTGCCGGCCGGGCACGTCGCGCGTCGCCGCGCCGGGCAGCGCGGTCGCGAGGTGGCGCGCGAGCTCGTGGGCGCGTGCGAGCTTGTCGTCGCCCTCGGCGGCGCCGGTCCACGCCGGCTCGAGCGACTCGGCGCGCGTGAACGTCGGCTCGCCGCCGATCCACACGTCGACGCCGCGGCGGGCGAGCAGGTCGTCGTGCATCGCGAGCGAGGCCTCGAGATCGGTCGTCATTCGGTGGCCCAGTCCTCGGCGCGAGGCATCGGCGTGCCCGCGTCGACGCGGCGGAGGTCGAGCGTGTAGGGCTGCTCGGGGTGGCCCGGCGGCTGGCGCAGCGCGGCCGGCCACGCGGGCGGGCCCTCGAGCGTGAACCGCTGCGCGCGGCGCGCGGCGGCCTCGACGCGGGTCAGCGGCGGCGCGTCGTACGCGCGGCCCTCGGGATGCCACACGTGGTACGCGCCGCCCGCGACGCCGCGCTTGCCCCACGTGTCGACGATCGACACGTGCAGCGGGTGGTGGATGCCGAGGTGCGGCTGCAGCGCGTGCGGCGGCGCCCACGCGCGGAACCGGACGCCGCCGACGCGGGTGTCGCGCCCGGCGACGCGCCGCATCGGCAGCACGATCCCGTTGACCGCGACGACGTAGCGCTCCTCGTCGAGGCCGAGCGCGCGCAGCTCGAGCCGCTCGAGCGAGCTGTCGACGTAGCGTGCGGTGCCGGTCTGCGTCGCCTCCTCGCCGAGCACGTGCCACGGCTCGAGCGCGTTGCGGATCTCGACCTGCGCGTCGCCAGCCGCGAGCGTGCCGACGAGCGGGCAGCGCAGCTCGACGAACGGCCGGTACGCGTCGGCGGGCAGGTCGGCCGCGGCGAGCACGTCCTCGAAGTCGCGCCACAAGAAGTACGGGAGCAGGAAGCGATCGTGCAGCTCGCTGCCCCAGCGCACGAGCGCGTGCTCGTAGGGCTGCCGCGCGAACGCCGCGACGAGCGCGCGCGCGAGGATCGCCTGCGCGGCGGCCATCCGCGGGTGCGGCGGCATCTCGAACGCGCGCAGCTCGACGAGCCCCTGGCGGCCGTACGGCGCGTTCGGATCGAACAGCTTGTCGATCGACAGCTCCGCGCGGTGAGTCGAGCCGGCGACGTCGACGAGCAGGTGGCGCAGCAGCGCGTCGACCTGCCACGCCGGCGGCGGCTCGGTGCGATCGAACAGCCGCGGCAGCGCGAGCTCGAGCTCGTAGAGCGAGTCGTGGCGCGCCTCGTCGACGCGCGGCGCCTGCGACGTCGGGCCGACGAACAGGCCGCTGAACATGTACGACAGCGACGGGTGATGCTGCGCGAACGCGACGAGGCTCGCGAGCAGGTCGGGGCGCTGGAGCCACGGCGACGCGAGCGGCGTCGGGCCGCCGAGCGTCAGGTGGTTGCCGCCGCCCGAGCCGGCGGCGCGGCCGTCGAGCAGGTAGCGCTCGCTCGTCAGCCCGCACGCGAGCGCGACGTCGAACACGGTCTCGTGCAGCTCGGCGATCTCGCGCGAGCTCGCGGCCGGCGGCAGGTTGACCTCGAGCACGCCGGGGTCGGGGGTGACCGCGAACCGGAGCAGCTCGGGCGCCGGCGGCGGCGGGTAGCCCTCGAGCTGGACCTCGGCGCCGAGCGCGACCCGCGCGCGATCGAGCGCCGCGACCAGATCGCACAGCTCGGCGAACCGCGCGAGCGGCGGCACGAACACCCACAGCTCGCCGCCGCGCGGCTCGATCACCAGCGCGGTGCGGATCCCGGGCAGCGGCTCGTCCGGGCGCGCCGGCG
>JBLMXA010000515.1:0-2752 GCA_050257515.1 Acidobacteriota bacterium
CTCGAGCTCGATCCGGCCGCCGAGTCCGGCGACAATCTTACGAGAGATCGCGAGGCCGAGGCCGGTGCCGATGCCGACCGGCTTGGTTGTGAAGAACGCTTCGAACACCCGCGCTGCGACGGCGTCCGTCATGCCGCAGCCGGTGTCCCGGATCGTGATCGCGGCTTCGCCGGAAGATAGTGTCGACGTGGTGACCCGGACTTCGTTGTGGTCGGCACCGCCCGCGGGGATCGCGTGCGCGGCGTTCTGCAGGAGATTGACCACCACCTGAACGAGACGGCCTTCGTTGGCGACGACGCCGGGAACGGCACGATAGTCCTTGACCACGCGCGCGTGGTGGCGCAGTTCGTTGCGAGTCATCGCGATCGAGGTATCGGCGACCGCCGCGAGATCGACGATGCCGGTGTCGTCGTACTCGACGCGCGCGAACGACTTGAGGTCGGCGACTATCTGCTTGACTCTCCGGGCTCCGACGAGCGTCGCGTCGAGCGCCTTCATCATCTCCATGACGTCGACCGCTGCGATCGCACTGCCGCCAGCGGCGACCGGCCCAAGCTCCTCGCCGAGGAATTCGAGGTTGGCGATGATGAACGCCAGCGGGTTGTTGATCTCGTGGGCGACACCGGCGGCGATCGTGCCGACGGTCGCGAGCCGATCCGACATCAGCAACTGCGCCTGGATCGCACGCAGCTCCCGATCGTCGCGGGCGACGAGCACCATCCCTGCGATCGCCCCGGACGGATCGCGCACCGGCGATCCATTGACCTCGAGCTCGATTCCGGCGCCAGCGGCATCGACGAATCGCAGCCGTCGATCGCGAAATGGCTCGGTGACAACCACGTCACGCGCCCCGTCGCTTTGATGTTCGAGCTGTGCGGCGAGCGGCAGGCCGACAATCGCCGCGACCTCGCGTCCGAGCAGGGCCGACATCGCGGGATTGCAGCGTACGACAATGCCCGCGCCGTCGATGACGATCACACCGTCGATCATCGCCGCGAGGACGGCTTCGACGACCTCGCGTTGCCGCTCGAGGTCAGCGACCGTGTCGCCCACCTCGGCGACGGTGTTGTTGAACAGGAACGCGAGAACGTCGCTCGGATCGCCCGTCTCGCTGCGCGGTGCGCGAACCGCGTAGTCTCCGGCGGCGAACGCGATGAAGGCCTCGCCGAGCTGCTCGACGCCGCGGCTGAGCGCCGCGTGATCGCGGTAGCGCGCCGCGGCAATCCGTCCGAGCTCTTCGGCGATGACGTTGACGAAGTACGCGAGAACGTCGTCGTGATCGCGCCGGTAGTTGCGTGGCATGCGGACGCTGAAGTCGCCGCGGGCCAGTCGAATGAACGCGTCGATTAATTCGGCCTTGAACGCGCCCTCGCTGGTTCCGTCGCCGCGCCGCTCGGCGTTCATGTCCGGCCGGCTCGCGCGCGGTTCTGCGCGGCGATCCACGGTCGGGCCTCGGCGACCGACCGGAACACCTGGGTGGGCGGAGTCGGTCGGGCCAATCCGGTGAACACCGCACCCGCCGCGTGTCCGAAGAAGGTTTCGCCGACGAGCGCATAGCACGTGGTCAGGGTATGACTGGTCTCTTCGGCATACACGCCGCGGGCACCGGCGTCTTGCTCGATCACGTTGTCCATGAACACGATCACCGCGCCACGGTGGCCGGCGGCGCGCCAGTGACGATCCTGGAACGCGATGCTTTCGCGCGCGGAGGTTTCGTCATCGCGGCTGTCCGCGAACGGCACAATTGCGAGGATGTCCGCGTCGATCTCGTAGAAGTCGGCGTTCGAGGTCTTGCCGACGTGACGCCAGGCTGGATTGGGAATCGTGGTCACGGCGCGTCGGTTCCCACCGCAGGCCCCCGGCCGTTGAGCTCGCGTGACCACGCCAGGGCGTCGTCAAAAGATCCAAACATCCGCACGGGAGTGCGTGGCCGCGACAGCCCGAGGAAGAACGAGCCGATCGCGCGTGACAGCATCGATCCGCCGATCAGTGCGGTACCGCGCATCCAGTCGGGATTGGACTCGGCCTGATAGACGCGGCGCGCATCCTTGTCCTGGCTCGCGAGGTTGTCGAAGAAGATCACGACCACGCCGCCGCCCAGCGGCCGCAGATACGCCGCCTGCGAAACGATGTTCGCGTGCGCGGTCTCGCCCGTATCGTGGGCGCCGGGATGCGGCACGACCGCGAGCACGTTCGGTTCGACCGCATAGTTCTTCGAATTGAGCGTCTCGCCGATCAGCGTCCATTGCGAAACGTCGATATCGACCGTCACGAACCTATCCTCCGGTCTCCGATCGGGTGTCGCGATCGCCGGCAATCCCTAACGCGTCGCGCAACAGCGGATCGACAATGTCGCGGCTCCATGCCGCGAGCCTCGCGAGGTCGACCGCATAGACCGAGTCGGTCCGTTCGATCCGGGAAATGCCAGGGTGCGACCGCTCGAGCGACTCGAGCAGCTTGTCACGTACGCTCGCCGCAGCTGCCGCGGTCGCCGCGCGCCGCAGCTCGTCGAGTCTTTCGATGGCGTCGCGCAGCGTGCGCCGGAGATCGTCCTTGTCCCACGGCTTGGTCAGGAAGCGGTGAACCTCGCCCAGGTTAATCGCCTCGAGAGCTGCCTCGAGCGAGGCATCGCCGGTCAACAGCAGACGAACGATCTCCGGGTGCTCGCACCGGATCCGCGCGACCAGCTCGAGCCCGTTCGTCCCAGGCATATCGATGTCGGACACGATCACGTCGACTGGCCCGGCCGCGA
>JBLMXA010000516.1:0-18028 GCA_050257515.1 Acidobacteriota bacterium
CGAGCCACGCGGCGATCGCCTCGTCGGGCTCGCCGAGCTTCTTCTCGTCGATGTCGGCGATCCGCGACAGCAGGCCGACCGCCTCCGCCTCGGACGACGCGATGTCGATGCGCTGGCGCAGCACGTCGATCAGCTCGCGCCACCGCTCGGCTGCCTCGTACAGGCGCTCGAGCGCGTTGAGCGCGCCGGCGTCGCTCGGCTGCGCGGCGACGATCTCGGCCCACGTCGCGATCGCGGCGTCGCGATCGGCGAGCTTGTCCTCGTCGAGCGCGGCGACCCGTGCGAGCAGCGCGCGCCGCTCGCCGCCGTCGTCGGCGTGCTCGGACAGCATGCGCGTGATCACGCGCAGCGCCTGCCACTGCTGCGCCTCCTCGTAGAGCCGCGCGAGCGCGCCGCCGGCACGGCGCACGGTGACCGAGCTCGACGGATCGATCTCGAGCAGCCGGCGGTACGCGGCGATCGCGCGCGGCGCGTCGCCGAGCTGGGTGTCGTAGTAGGTCGCGAGCTCCGCGAGCAGCGCGGCGCGGTTGCCGCGATCGCCCTCGGGCAGCGCGGCGACCGCGATCTCGAGCGCGGCGGTCGCCTCCGGCCACCGAGACAGCCACTGGGCGAGCCGCGCGAGCTCGACGCGCGCGCGCTCGTTCGCGGGATCGAGCTGCAGCACCTCGAGCCACGCATCGAACGCGTTGCGCGGGCTGTCGAGCGCGGTCTCCTCGAGCTGCGCGATCCGCGACACGAGCTCGACCGCCTCGGTGCCGACGACGTGCGCGCGCTCGACGCGGTAGAGCTGCGACAGGTCCTTCCACAGCTTGTCCTGCTCGTAGAGCGGCTCGAGCAGGCGCGCCGTGCGCATCAGCACCGCGTTCGCCTTCGGGTCCGTGAGCAGCTCCTCGAGCAGCTCGCGAACGTCGGCGTGCGCGCGGTCGCGGCCGAGCACCGACTCGGCGAGATCGACGGCGCGCGCCGGCTCGCCGAGCTCGCGCGCGAACAGCTTCGCGCGGCGGAACCCGAGGTCCTGGAGCAGCGCGAGCTCGTTCGATTGATCGGCGCGGCGCGCGAGCAGCTGCTCGAGCTCCTTCCACTGCTTGCCCTCGGTGTAGATGCGATCGAGCGCGTCGTACGCGGCGGTGCTGGTCGCGTCGAGCTCGAGCACGCGCCCGTAGGCGGCGGCGGCACGCGGCGTGTCACCGAGAATGTCCTCCTCGAGCACGGCGAGCGACAGCAGCGACGACAGGCGCGTCGTCGGATCGAGCGTGACCTCGGCGCGCCGCTCGAGTAGCGCGCGCAGATCGGTCCACCGCTCGGCGCCGCGGTACGTCGCGATCAGCGCCTCGAACGCGTCGGCCGCGTCGGCGTCGACCTCGAGCACGCTGATCCACGCTCGCTCCGCGGCCTGATGGTCGCCGAGCCGCTCGCCCGCGACGATCGCGAGCTCGGTCGCGATCGCGCGGATCTGCGCCGGCGCGCCGCCCGCGGCCTTGAGCGAGCCGAGCGCGGCGGCGAGCTGGCCGGCCCACTCGCCGTCGCGGCCGAGCTGGCCCGAGAGCGCCGCGAGCGCGCCGCGCACGTCGGAGTCCGCCGGATCCGCAGCGAGCACGCGCAGGCCGGCCTGCCACGCCGCCGCGGGATCGCCGAGATCGACGTGGTAGAGGCGCATCAGCGTGCGATCGAGATCGATCTTCTCCTGCGCCCCGGTCTCGTCGGAGGTGCGCAGCACCTCGAGCGCGGCCGCTTGCTGGATCACCTGGCGCGCGCGCTCGAGGTGCGGCAGTACCTGGCGCACCGCGGCGACGCGCTCCTTCGGATCGAGCTTGCCGCCGATCTGCGGCGACAGCACGAGCCGCGCGATCGCGTCGACCGCCTGCGGGCGTACGCCGCCACCGACGGCCGCGATGCCGAGCGCGTCGCGGTAGTAGCCGAGTGCCGCGCCGTCGCGATCGAGGTTGTGCTCGGCGAGCGAGCCGAGCCGCATCAGCAGATCGAAGCGCGCCTGGCCGTCGGCGGTCAGCGCGAGCTCCTGGACGAGCACGTCGTGCAGCGACTCCCAGTCGCCGCGCGCTTCCTCGATGCGCGCGAGCGCGCGGATCGCCTTGGCGTGGCCCTTCACCGCGGCGAGTGCCTCGTGGTAGGTCGCCGCCGCGCCGTCGAGATCGACGAGCTTCTCCTCCTGCAGCTGGGCGATCTCGACGAGCAGCGAGGCCTTCGCGGACGGATCCTGCTCGCGCGCGGCGCGCCGCCGGTACGACGCGAGCAGCTCGGGCCAGTCGGCGAGCTGGGTCGCGAGATCCTCGAGCTGCGCCTCGGCGTCCTTGTCGTCGGGCGCGATTTCGAGCACCTGGCGATGGAACGTGCGCGCGCGCTCGGCGTCGCCGAGCCGCTTGCCCGCGATCTTCGCGAGCTCGCGCGTCAGCTTGAGTCGCAGCGGCTCCTTGAGCTTGCCCGAGCCGACGGCGCGCTCGAAGCAGCCGGCGACGTCGCGCCAGTGATCGGGCTCGCTCGCGAGCCGCACGAGGTCGGCGTAGAGCGCCTCGCTCGCCGGATCGAGATCGAACGCGCTTACGGCCCAGTGGAACGCGAGGTTCTTCGACGCGAGCTTCTGCTCGCACAGCTCGCGGATCTGCGAGATCTTCACGAGCCGCTGCGGCGGCTCCTGCTGCGCGGTCAGCTCGATCTCGAGCACGGCGAGCAGGCGCGCCCACTTCTCCTGCTTGCGATAGATCGGCGCCAGCGCCGAGGCGGCGCCGACGTGCTGCGGCTCGACCGCGAGCACGCGCTCCCACACCTGGCGCGCCTTCTCGAGCAGGCCGGCGGTATCCTTGGCGGCGTCGGCGCGCTTCTGCGCGAGCTGCGCGGCGCGCTCGACGAGCGGCAGCCGCTTCGCCTTCTCGTCGATGCGATCGGCGATCGCGAGCAGCGCCTCGACGAGCTCCTCCTCCTGGCCGAGCTTGGCGTAGAGCGTCTCGAGGCCGGCGAAGTCGCCGGCGAGCGCGTACAGCTCGCGCAGCGTGCGCAGCGCCTTCGCGTGGCCCGGCTGCAGCTCGAGCACTTGCTGCCAGGCGGCGGCGGCCTGCTGCGGCGCGCCGCAGCGATCGGCGTACACCTGGCCGAGCTTCTCGAGCAGCGCGATCGCCTCGGCGGTGCGCGACCCCGCCGCCGCCGAGCCGGCGGCGCCGGGCTGATCGGTGACACGGGGCGTCTTCGGGATCGCGGCGACCTGGCGGTGCAGGATCTCGGCGAGCGCGAGGTAGCGCTTCTCGCGCTCGTACAGGCCGGCGAGCGCGGCCAGCGTGTCGGCGACGTCGGCGTGCTCGCCGAGGATCGTGTTGTGGATCTCGATCGCGAGCCGCGTGTCGCCGAGCCGCTCGGCCGCCAGCCGCGCCATCTCCGACTGCTTCGCGCGCTTGTCCCCCAGCGGGAGCACGGACGCTTCCTTGCCGAGCAGATCGATCAGCTGCCGCCACTGGCGGCGCTTCGTGTAGATCTCCTTGAGCCGCGCGAGCGCGTCGGTGTCGCTCGGCGTCAGCTCGACGATCCGCTCGAGCGGGCGGATGGCGTTCGCGAAGTTGCCGAAGCGATCGGTCCACAGATCGGCGACCTCGCGCAGCAGCTTGACGCGCTCGCCGTCGGCCACGCCGTGACCCTCCGCCTTGCGCGTCAGCACCGCGATCAGATCGTTCCACCGGCCGAGCGCGCGGAACTTCGCGGCGAGCTCGTCGGACGCGCGCGCGTTGTCCGGATCGATCTTGAGGATCGCGTTGTAGTAGTTGATGACCATCACGTCGAGCTTCAGCTTGTCGCGATAGATCTCGACGACCTCGAACAGCCGCTCGACGCGCGCCGCCACCTCGGTCTCGGGCAGCTTCTCGATCTCGTCCTTCATCAGATCGAGCAGCGCGTTCCACTTCTCGGTCCTGCGATACAGGCGCGCGAGCGCCACGCGCGCCTTGACCGATCCCGGGTCGGCGCGAAGGTGCTGCTTCCAGGCCTCGATCGCCTTCTCGGGGTTGTTCTGCGCCTCCGCGAGCTCGGCGATCTCGATCGAGATCGACCGCTCGCCGCTCCCCTCGCGCGAGCGCGGGCCGCCCTTCTCGACCTGCTTCAGCATCGCCATCAGCTTTCCGGTCTCGCCCTTCGCCGCGTAGTACTGGCGGTAGAAGTCGAGCGCGACCGGATGCGCGGCGTCGTGCTTGCGGATGCGGCGGAAGTACTCCTCGGCGCCGTCGAGATCGCCGACGTGCTTCCACAGCACCATCGCGATCTGCAGCAGCGTGCCGAGATCCTCGTCGCGGCGCGCGCGCAGCGCCGCCTGGTAGGCGGCGACGACGCCCGGCCAGTCATTCGCGGCGGCGGCGGCATCGGTGACGATCGTCAGCGCGCGCGGGTGCGCGGGATCGATCGAGAGCGCGCGGCGCACGGCGCGCTCGCTGCGCGGCACGTTGCCGATCGGGCCGCGCGCCAGCTCGTAGAGCTGCATCAGCGCCGCGACGCGGTCCTCGAGCGTCGCCGCCTTGTCGGCGCGCTCCTCGAGCAGCTCGCCGAGATCCTGCCAGCGCTGCTCGCGCCGCAGCAGCCGCGCCAGGTGGAACGCGGCCCTCGCGTTCTTGAGATCGATCTCGAGCGCCCTCTTGAGATACGCCTCGGCCTCGGGCGCGTCGGGCGCGAACTTCAGGTACTGCTCGGCGGCCGACGTGTAGAGCCCGGTCGCGAGCGACCGATCGGTCGACGACGTCGCCTCGTGCACGTACTTCGCCGCGAACTTCTGCCAGTTCTCCTCGGCGACGTTGAGCTCCTCGAGCCCCTGCATCGCGAGCTGGTCGCCCTTGCGCAGCTCGAGCACGCTCGCGTAGGCGCCGTGCGCGCCGCCGAGATCGCACAGGTCGGCGTCGAGCACGAGGCCCTTGTCGAGGAACAGGTCGGCCTTGACGTTCTTGTCGGTGGTCGCCGCGAGCTCGGCGTCGATCAGCGCGATGACCGCGTCGGAGCGGCCGCGGCTGGCGAGCACCTTGCGTGACGACGCGAACCGCGCCTGGCGCTGGTCGGCGGGGGCCGCCTTGGCGGCCTCGACCAGGGCATCGATCGTCTGGGCGTCGTCCGGGTCGTGCTCGAAGAGGGCGAGGAGAGAGGACAGATCGGCCATGGGATCGGTTCCGCGGCGCGGCTGCCATCCACCGCGCCCCGGCTCGATCGATGCTACGTGCGCGCGCACGCGGACACAACCCGCCGGGCCAGCTGGTTACGAAGCGATCGTGCACCCTTGCGCGAGAGGTTCTCGCAAGCAATCCTGCCTGAACCGGTGGCCACGCGGAGCTCGCTCGCTTATCTGAAGCCGTACCGCGGGGCGCTCGCGGCCGGCGTGGCAATGCTGCTCGTCACGAACGTGTGCTTCCTGGGGATCCCCGAGTTCCAGGCGCGCGCGGTCCAGGCGCTCAAGGACGGCCACAACAGCGCCGTGCCGACCGACGTGCTGCTGCTCATCGGCTTCGCGATCGTCACGGCGCTCACGCGAATCGCGTCGCGTGTGTGGATCTTCAACGCGGCCCGTGCGGCCGAGTACGACCTCCGCTCGGAGCTGTTCGGGCACGTGATGACGCTGTCGCCGGGGTACTACCGCGACCACCCGACCGGCGACGTGATGTCGCGCCTCACCAACGACGTGCAGACCGTGCGCGCGATGTGGGGCGCCGGCCTCGTCCACCTCGCGAACGCGGTGACCTCGTTCGCGACCGTGCTCACCTACATGATCGTCCAGCTCGACTTCAAGGTCGCGATCGTCGCGATCGTGCCGTTCCCGCTGATCTTCGTCGCGGGCAACCAGCTGTCCAAGCGGATCTACCGGACGCAGCGCGAGGTCCAGGCCGAGCTCGGCTCGCTGAGCTCGCGGATCCAGGAAGATCTCGGCGCGATCCAGGTGATCAAGACCTACGGGCTCGAAGACGTGCGGCGCGCCGGCTTCCGCGCGGGCTCGCAGCGCCTGCTCGACAAGAACATGGAGGCGGCCAAGGTCCGGATCCAGCTCGGGCCGACGCTCAACACGCTCGCGCCGATGGCGATCGCGATCCTGATCGTCGTCGGCGGCCGCGCGGTGATCCACGGCGAGCTCGACGTCGGCTACTACACCGCGTTCTCGACCGTGCTGCTCCGCCTCGTGTGGCCGACGCTCACGCTCGGCTTCATGCTCGCGCTCGTCCAGCGCGGCCGCGCGTCGTGGGTGCGGCTCCTGCAGCTCAAGGACACGCAGACCGACATCCCGGAGGGGACCGGCGCGCCGCTGCCGCACGCGAACGATCCGGCGCAGGTCGAGGTCAAGGACCTGACGATCAAGTACGGCGAGCGCCCGGTGCTCGATCACGTGACGTTCTCGTTGCCCAAGGGCACGATCACCGCGATCGTCGGCCGCACCGGCTCGGGCAAGAGCACGCTCGTCGAGGCGCTGTGCCGGCTCGTCGATGTCCCCGCCGGCACGATCTTCATCGACGGCCGCGACATCACGACGATCCCGCTCGCGTCGCTGCGCGCGCAGCTCGGCTACGCGCCGCAGGAGGCGTTCCTGTTCTCGACGACGATCGCCGACAACGTCACGATGGGCTACGGCTCCGGTACCACGCTGCCGGCGGCGCGCCGCGCCGAGCTCGAGCGCGCCGGCGCGGCAGCCTCGGCGCTCGATCTCAGCGGCGTGCCGCGGATCCGAGCGGCCGCGACCGCGGCCGGGCTCGAGCGCGATCTCGCGGCGATGCCGGAAGGCCTCGCGACCGTCGTCGGCGAGCGCGGCATCACGCTGTCGGGCGGCCAGCGCCAGCGCGTCGCGCTCGCGCGCGCGCTCGCGGCCGAGCCACGGCTGCTCGTGCTCGACGACTCGCTGTCGAGCGTCGACGCCGAGACCGAGAAGCTGATCCTCGCCCACCTGCGCCAGGTCATGCACGGCCGCACCGCGGTGCTGATCAGCCACCGCGTCGCCGCGATCAAGGATGCCGACCAGATCCTCGTGCTCGACCAGGGTCAGGTCGTCGAGCGCGGCCGCCACGACGAGCTGATCGCGAAGGCCGGCGTGTACGCCGAGCTCTACCGCACGCAGATCGAGACCGAGATGCAGGTCCGGGAGGCTGGCTGATGGCGGTCGCGCTCCGCCCGCCGCGCGCCGGCATCGAGGCCGAGGTCGTCCTCGGCAAGGCGTACGACGTCCGCCTGATCAAGCGGCTCGCGAAGTACGTGCGCCCGCACACCCGGCTGCTCGGCGCGTGGATCGTGTTCATGCTGATCACGATCGCGTTCGAGCTCGCGCAGCCGTACCTGTTCAAGTACTCGCTCCAGCACCACATCCTCGTCCCGGAGCTCGACATGCTGCCGGTCGACGCGGCGGTGTTCGCCGGGCTCGTGCTCGTGCAGAACCTGTCCTCGTTCTTCGAGAACTGGTTCCTCCAGCTCGCGGGCCAGCGCACGATGCACGACCTGCGCCTCACGATCTTCGATCACGTGCTCGCGCAGCGCGCCGCGTTCTTCGATCGCATCCCGGTCGACCGGCTGATGACGCGGATGACGAACGACATCGAGAGCCTGAACGAGATGTTCGCGCAGGGCGCGATCACGCTGATCTCCGATGCGGTCAAGGCGCTCGTGATCGTCGCGATCATGCTGTCGATCGACGTCAAGCTGTCGCTGATCACGTTCGCGACGCTGCCGCTCGTGTTCGTGCTCGTCGAGATCGCGCGGCGCGCGATGCGCAAGTCGTACCGCCAGATCCGCGTGCGGCTCGCCGCGATGAACGCGTTCGCGCAGGAGCACCTGTTCGGCATCCGCGTCGTCCAGCTGCTCGGCCGCAGCAAGATCGCACAGCAGGAGTACGACGAGATCAACGCGGGCCACCGCGATGCCTATCTCCTGCAGATCCGCGCCGACGCCTCGATGTACGCGGTCGTCGAGGCGATCGGCAACCTCGCGCTCGCGGGCGTCTTGTGGTGGGCGTCCGACCGCACGGCCAGCGACGCCGCGCTGATCGCGACCGTCGTCGCGTTCAAGGAGTACATCGAGAAGTTCTTCACGCCGATCCGCGACCTGTCGGGCAAGTACGCCGTGATGCAGGGCGCGATGGCGGCGAGCGAGCGCATCTTCCAGCTGCTCGACACCACCGAGTTCGACGGCGTCGCCGATCCGACCGTCACGCGCGGCGATCGCGACGAGAAGCCGGAGGCGCTCGACGGCGCGCCGGCGGTCGAGCTCGCCGGCGTTCACTTCAGCTACGGCGCCGAGCCGGTGCTGCGCGGCATCGACCTGCGCGTCCCGCGCGGCGCGACGGTCGCCGTCGTCGGCGCGACCGGCTCGGGCAAGTCGACCGTGATCAAGCTGCTGACGCGCCTCTACGAGCGCGAGCGCGGCGCGATCCGCCTCGACGGCGTCGACGTGCGCGACCTGCCGCTCGCGGAGCTGCGCCGGCGGATCACGGTCGTGTCGCAGGACGTGATCCTGTTCGCGGGCAACCTCGCCGACAACATCGCGCTCGGCAAGCCGTACGACCGCACCCGCATGGCCGAGGCGGTGCATCGCGTCGGCCTCGACCGCGCGCTCGCGCGCCGCGGCGACGATCTCGACTGCAAGGTCGCCGAGCGCGGCGCGAACTTCTCGGCCGGCGAGCGCCAGCTCGTCGCGTTCGCGCGCGCACTGCTGCGCGACCCCGAGATCCTCGTGCTCGACGAGGCGACCGCGCACGTCGATCCGGAGGCCGAGGAGCTGATCGAGCGCGGCCTGCAGGAGCTGATGAAGGGCCGCACGACGCTCGTGATCGCGCACCGGCTGTCGACGATCCGCAACGCCGATCTGATCGTCGTCATGGACAAGGGCAAGGTCGTCGAGCAGGGCACGCATGGCGAGCTGATCGCCAAGGGCGGGCTGTACGCGGCGCTGGAGAAGACGTTTCGCCGGCAAGAGTAGGAGAATAGGGAATAGGCAACAGAGAACAGCGAAGTTGGAATGTCCGGAAATTCAGACCTCTCGGTTCCCTGTTGCCTATTCCCTATTGTCTGCGCGCGGCAGCCGCGACCATGGCGCGCAGCCACCGGTGCGCCGGATCTTCGTGGACGCGAGGGTGCCAGCACTGCCAGATCGTGAACGTCGGCAGCGGAAGCGGCGGAGGGAGCAGGCGGAGGCGAAACGGTCCGGCGAGCGGACGCAGGATGCGCGTCGGCGCGGTGAGCACGAGATCCGAGCTCGCGACGATCGCGGGCGCCGCGAGGAAGCCGTGCGTGCGCGCGACGATGCGGCGCGACAGGCCGAGCGCGTCGAGCGCGGCGTCGACCGCGCCGCCGGGCTCGCCGCGCGGCGCGATCTGTAGATGAGGCAGCTCGCAGAACCGCCCGAGCGTCAGCCGCTTGCCGACGCCGGGATGATCGCCGCGCACCGCGCACAGAAAGCCGTCCTCGGACAGCTGCGCGGCCATCGCGTCGGGCGGCACGTTCTGGCGCACGCCGATCACCAAGTCGAGCCTGCCGCTCGCGAGCGCCTCGTCGGCGCGCTCGTCGATCGGCCGCGTCGTCAGCGACACGCCCGGCGCCGCGCTCGCGAGCGCCTCGACGAGCCCGGGCACGAGATCGGCCTCGAACATGTCGGTCGTCGCGATCACGAACGTGCGCTCGAGGCGCGCGGGCTCGAAGCTCGCCGGCCGCACGAGCGCGGCCGCCGCGGCGACGACCGCCTCGATCTCGGGCGCCAGCGCGTCGGCGCGCGGCGTCGGCAGCATGCCGCGCGGCGTGCGCACGAACAGCGGATCCCCGAACACGTCGCGCAGCCGGCCGAGCGCGCGGCTCATCGCCGGCTGGCTCAGGCCGGCGCGCCGCGCGGCGCGCGTCAGGTGGCGTTCGCGGTGGAGATGGCCGAAGCAGCGCAGGATCTCGAGGTCCGGAGCGTCATCCATATTCCGGATGGCGAATATAGCGCGGATGCATTGGACGCATGGCAGGCCGATGACGATGATGACCGGCACACAAGGAGCGCCACATGTTCACCGTCTTCGGAGCCCACGGAAACACCGGTTCGATCGTCGCCACTCGCCTGCTCGAGGCAGGCAAGCAGGTCCGCGCCGTCGCGCGCGACGCCAGGAAGCTCGAGCCCCTGCGCGGCAAGGGCGCCGAGGTGCTCGCCGGCGACGTCACCGATGCCGCGTTCGTCACCAAGGCGCTCGCCGGCGCCGAGGGCGCGTGGCTGCTGCTGCCGCCCGACAACGCGTCGAGCGACCTCGTCGCCCGCAACCGCAAGCTCGTCGGGCACTACACGGCGGGGCTGCGCGCGAACAAGGTGCCGCACGCCGCGTTCCTGTCGTCGGTCGGCGCGCAGGTGCCGTCGGGCACCGGCCCGATCCAGACCACGCACATCGCCGAGACCGAGCTGCCGGCGTCGGGCACGACGCTGACGTTCGTGCGCGCCGCGTACTTCATGGAGAACATCCTCGCGAACGCTTACCCGATGAAGCAGGACGGCGTGCTGCCGGTGTTCGGCGGCGGCGAGACGTACGCGTTCCCGATGGTCGCCACCCGTGACATCGGCGAGGTCGCGGCCGAGGCGCTGCTCGCGCCCGCGAAGCAGACCCAATGGATCGAGCTGTCGGGGCCCAAGGAGTACAGCATGGTCGACGCGGCCGACGAGGCGTCCAAGATCCTCGGCAAGCCGGTGAAGGCGGTCGCGCTCCCGATCGAGCAGGTGGTGCCGACGTTCACGCAGTTCGGGTTCTCGGCGAACGTCGCCGGCCTCTATCGCGAGATGATCGAGGGGTTCGCCAAGGGCATCGTCCGCTTCGAAGGCAAGCCGGCACGTCGCGGCAAGGTCACGCTCGCGGAGGTCCTGCGCGCGGGTCTCGCGTAGCGGCAAGCGCCAGCACCGCGTGAGCCTCGCGGTAGATCGCGGCGGAGGCCCGCGTGAACCGCGGTCGGCGAGCGGAGCGCGCGTGAACGATGGCGACATGCGCATCCTCCTCGCGTGTCTCGTCACCCTCCCCGCGCTCGCTCACGCCCAGGCGCCCGGCTCCGATCCGCCGCCGCCCGATCCGGCGGCGACGCCGTCTCTCGCTCCGGCTCCGGCTCCGGCTCCGGCTCCCGCTCCGGCTCCGGCTCCGGCTCCGGCTCCGGCTCCGGCTCCGGCTCCCGCTCCCGCCACCCCCGCGCCGCTACCGCCGCGCGGCACGACGTTCGAGATCGCCGCCGGCCTCGCCGCGCTCACCGGCGCCGGTGACACCCAGATGGTCCACGGAATCGGCGGCATCGACGTCGGCGTCGGCCGGTTCGTCAGCCACGACGTCGCCCTGTCGCTGCGGATGTCGGGGATCACCGGCCTCGACGGCGGCAGCGCCTACCTCGGCCTGATCGGTCCTCACGTCCAGGCGTGGCTCGCGCCCCAGGTGTGGCTCGGAGGCGGGCTCGGCGTCGGGTTCATCGCAGGCTGCGTCGACACCTGCGACTCGGAGTGGCTGTCGGCGGGCTTCGACGCCCGGGTCGGCGCGGTGTTCGCGCAGACCACGTCGGGGAGCGGCAACCTGGCGGTCGAGGCGACCACGTTCACGAACATGGGCAACTCGGTCACCTCCGTAGCGCTCCTGCTGGGCTACCAGTCCTTCTGAGCCTCTCCCCACCGCCATTAGTTGGGTATGATCCCTGACACATGGCTGGAGGGCTGTACGAACGCCTGCGCGCCGCGATCGAGGTGATGGCCGACGGTGCCATCGTCGCGGACACCCGCACGGGTGAAGTGATCATCAATCGCAGCGCGCGGTCGATGCTCGGCATCCAGCCCAACGCCGAGGTCGACACCGACTACCTGAAGGACGTGGTCGGGTTCTACCCGTTCGACCTCGCCGCCGGCGCACCGGACGATCAGCCGATCCGCGAGGAGGTGCGGATCGGCGAGCGCGTGCTGCACTCGGTCGTCACGCCGCTGCGCGAGCACGGCCAGTCGCTCGGCGCGATCGTCGTGCTGCGCGACCTCGGCGACACCGCCGACGTCGCGCGCCGGCGCGCCGAGTTCGCGCAGGTGATGTCGCACGAGCTGCGCACACCGCTGACGTCGATCGCCGGCGCGCTCGACATCGTGCTGTCGGGCTACGCCGGCCCGCTGACCGACCGCCAGCTGCGCTACGTCGACATGGCGCGCCAGGCCGCGACGCGCATGAACCAGCTGGTCGACCAGCTGCTCGATCTCGCGCGCGCCCAGGCCGGCTCGATCACCGTCGCCACCGCGCCGGTGCAGCTCGATCGGCTCGCGCGCGAGGTGATCGATCGCTACCGCGCCGCCGCTGCGACCAAGCAGCTGACGATCATGCTGGGCGCGTCGGCGGAGCACATCTCGATCCTCGGCGATCCCGAGCGGCTCGCGCAGGTGCTCGGCAACCTGCTCGCGAACGCGATCCGGTTCGCGCCGACCGGCGGCGTGATCGACGTCCAGGTGTTCGGTCCGCCGCTGTCGGAGGACGCGGTCGGCGTGTCGGTCCACAACGCGGGCGAGCCGATCGCGCCCGAGGATCGCGAGCGCATCTTCGAGCCGTTCTCGGCGTCGAGCCGGCGCGTCGGCGGCACCGCGCTCGGCCTGTCGATCTCGCGCACGATCGTCGAGGCGCACGGCGGCAAGATCTGGGTCGAGTCCGACGCCGGCGGCACGAAGTTCGTGTTCACGCTGCCGGTCGCCGCCGCCGAGGACAAGACGCAGCCGATCGTGATCCCGCACGATGCCTCGCCGCGCCGCCGCGTGCTCGCCGATGGCGCCTGCGCGCTGGTCGTCGACGACGATCCGCGCCGCGCGCTGCTGCTCAAGGGCCTGCTGATGGTGCTCACCGACCGCGTGCTCGTCGCCAACGACGTCGACAGCGCGATCGCGCTCGCGCGCGCCGAGCACCCTGCCCTCGCGGTCGTCGCCGGCGCGATGCCGGACGCGCTCGCCTTGCTCGCGATCCTCGAGCACGATCCCGATACTCACAAGACCGCGGTGATGGTCGTCGGCGACGCCGATCGCCGCGCCGACGTGCTCGCCGCCGGCGCCGACGACCTGCTCGAATTCCCGATCCAGCCCGCGGTGTTCCGCGACGCCTGCCTGCGCCTCGTCGAGAGCGGCCGCCGCGAGGCGCCGCGCGTGCTGATCGTCGACGACGACGCGTCGATCCGCGCGATCTGCCGCGAGGTGCTCGAGCTCGGCGGCTACCAGGTCCGCGACGCCGGGTCGGCGACCGCCGCACTCACCGAGGCGCGCCGGTTCCGCCCCGACATGATCCTGCTCGACGTCCTGATGCCGGGCATCGACGGCTACCGCTGCGCCGAGATGATCCGGTCCGATCCCGCGATCGGGATGGCGCCGATCATGTTCCTGTCCGCGCGTGGCGACACCGCCGACAAGGTCCGCGCGTTCCGCAGCGGCGCCGAGGACTACATGGTCAAGCCGTTCGACGCCGCCGAGCTGCTCGCGCGCGTCGCGAAGGCGCTCGACCGCCAGGCGCGCGAGCTCGGCGCCTCGCCGACGACGCAGCTGCCCGGCGCCGACGCGATCCAGGGCGAGATCGAGCGCCGGATCGCCTCGAGCGACCAGCACGCGGTCGCCTGCTACCTCGATCTCGACAACCTGAAGGCGTTCAACGACTACTACGGCTACGCGAAGGCGAACGCGGTGATCCGGCAGACCAGCGACGTGATCCGTCACGTCGTGCAGCGCTGGGGCGGCACCGGCGATTTCATCGGCCACATCGCCGGCGACGACTTCGTGTTCGTCACGAGCGCCGATCGCGCGGACGCTGTGTGTCGCTCGATCTGCGAGCGCTTCGACCACCTGATCCGGCTCTACTACGATCCCGCCGATCGCAAGCGCGGTTACATCGAGACGAAGGACCGCTTCGGCGTGCAGCGGAAGTTTCCGATCATGAGCGTGTCGATCGCGGCGATCTCGCTCGCGCGTGCGAAGTCGTATGCCGGCCTCGCCGAGCTCGCGGCGGTCGGCAAACGCACGGCGAAGGCGATCCCGGGATCGAGCTACGTCCGCGACGGCGAGGCGCTCGTGTCCGCGACCGCGTAGCGACACCTCCGTGGGGGAGGACCACCCGCGCGGCTGGGGGTGTGGACACCTGCGCGAAGCCAAGTCCGGGGAGTTGCTCGATAACGCACTGGCACCTTCCTTGCGAAAGTGTTTGCACATGAGGTCGTGGGTCCTCGCAGTGGCGCTGGCGGGGTGCACGACGAGCTTCGACGCGCCGTTCGCGTCGCGCCCGCTGCCGCAGGCGCTCCCCGGCGACGTGTTCGACACGCTCAAGGACCCCGCCGCGGCGCACGCCGAGCTGTGCGACCACGATCCGGCGGACACGACGTTTCCGGCGCAGGCCGATCGGATCACGAACCGGTTCTGCCAGGACGTCCAGGGCGGCGTCGTGCCGACGCCGACCGGCCTCGCCGACCTGCTCACCGTGCTCGGCCTCGACTTCAAGGACCGCACGGCGGGCAACGGCACGAACGGCAACCCGGCGTTCGCGATCCTCGGTCACTCGTCGGCGCTGACCGCGCGCGAGGTGTCGTCGATCACGCCGACCGCGTTCGTGTTCACGCCGCTCAACCCCGACGGCAGCGTGCCGAACGACTACATCTTCCTCGCGTACGACCCGGGCGAGTCGTTCGTCGAGGTCGCGTCGTACTCGCCGGCGGACATGCAGGTGAACTTCTACCTGGTGCTGTTCGACAAGGCGTGCACGCACGCCGCGGGCGGCTGCGGGCCGACGGACATGCTGACTCCGAAGCAGACCACCGGCTGGAGCAACGTCCGCATCTACGAGTCGACGACCGCGCTCGACAACACGATCGCCGACTGCCGGCAGTGCCACATCGGCGCCGGCAAGGACGTGCCCGACACCGGCGACCCGTTGATCCTGCGGATGCAGGAGCTCGAGGCGCCGCACACGCACTGGTTCAGCTCGAGCACGACCGGCGGCCAGGCGCTGCTCGCGGATTTTCGCGCGGCGCACGGCACCGACGAGGACTACGGAGCGATTCCTGCCGCGTTGATCGACAGCTCCGATCCCGACCAGATGGCCGCGTTCATCAAGGCCGCGGGCTTCGCGAACCAGCCAAACCCGTTCCCGTCGCAGGAGATCGAGACCGAGATCTCGGGCCTCTACGCGAAGCAGCCGTGGACGAACGTGCCGATGGGCTGGAGCAAGACGTGGAACGGCGTGTTCGACGCGGCGACCAATGGCCAGGCGATCGCCGCGCCGTATCACGACGTCAAGGTCACCGATCCGGACAAGCTCGCCCACATGACCCAGCTCTACACGGACTGGAAATCCGGGAAGAGCGCCGAGCTGACCGAGGACATCCGCGAGGTGCTGCTCGATCCCGGGCTCGCGGACATGGGGTTCGCCGCGCCGCCGGGCCTCGGCGGCCGCGCGCTGCTCGTGCAGCAGTGCCAGCAGTGCCACCACGCGCGCCTCGATCCGACGATCAGCCGCGACCGGTTCCTCGTCGACCAGCTCGACTCGATGAGCCGCGCGGAGAAGGACCTCGCGATCCAGCGCCTGCAGCTTCCGACCGACACGCGCCTGACGATGCCGCCGCAGCTGTTCCGCCTGCCGACCGATGCCGAGCGTCAGCTGATGATCGAAGAGCTCCAGAAGTAGCGGCCGCCCAGCTCCGGAGTCCATTCTCCCCGTTCGGCCAGTAGCGGAGTCGTCGCGATCGGATCCATCGTGACGCCCTCACAAGCGAGAGGGAGGGCCGCATGATTCTCGTCACTGGTTCCACGGGCAACGTCGGCACGGAGGTCGTGAAGCAGCTCGCATCGGCGGGCCACAAGACGCGAGCGCTCGTGCGCGAGGCGAAGGAAGCGACGGGCAGGTTCGCGACGACGGTCGACGTCGCGATCGGCGATCTCGACAACGTCGACTCGCTCGTCAACGCGATGAAGGGCGTCGAGCGCGTGTACATGCTCGCGCCGTTCTCGCCGTCGCTCGTCAAGCACGAAGCGAACGTGATCGAGGCGGCGAAGCGCGCGAAGGTGCGCCACGTCGTCAAGCACTCGGTGCTCGGTGCGCAGTACGAGGCGATCACGCTCGGCAAGTGGCACCGCCCCGGCGAGAAGACGCTCGAGGCCTCGGGCGTCGCGTGGACGCACCTGCGTCCCAGCGGGTTCTTCACGAACACGCTCGGCTGGGCGCAGATGATCAAGAGCGGAGGCACGGTCTACTACCCGACCGGCGACGGCAAGCTCGCGATCATCGACCCGCGCGACATCGCCGCGGTCGCGGTGAAGACGCTGACCGAGAACGGCCACGAGGCGAAGGCGTACGAGCTGACCGGCCGGCAGGCGCTGACGACCCTCGATCAGGTGGACATCATCGGCCGCGTGATCGGCAAGCCGCTCAAGTTCGTCAACGTGCCCGACTCCGCCGCGCGCGACTCGATGCTCGGCCAGGGCATGCCGGCGCAGCTCGTCGACATCCTGATCGAGTTCACGGGGATCGTGCGCGCGAACCAGGCGTCGCTGGTCACCGACACGGTGCAGAAGCTCACCGGACGACAGCCGCGGACGTTCGAAGCTTGGGTCAAGGACAACGTTCCCGCGTTCAAGTGAGCTGAGACCGTCGCGGCCGCTCGTGCGTCGTAGTGGCGCATGAGCTACCGCCATGACGTCGATGCCCTCGCCGCGCGTCACGCCGCGCTCGCCGCGCAAGCTGCCGAGATCGCGAAGGAGCGCGACGAAGCCCAGCGGCTGGTCGAGGAGGCGCGCGAGAGGGCGCGGCTGCCCGTGCTCGATCACATCCGGGTGGCCTCGCCGTGCTCGGAGAGCTGGGCCGACATGTCGGGCGACGACCGCGTGCGGGCGTGCGCGAGATGCCAGCAGCAGGTGTTCAACCTGTCGGCGATGACGCGCGACGAGGCCGAGGCGCTGATCCAGGCGCGGGTCGGCCGGCTGTGCGTGCGGTACTACCAGCGCGCGGACGGCTCGATCCTGCTCGCGGACTGCACGGTCGGACGGCGCGCGCAGCGGCGGCGGAGGATCGCGGCCGCGGGCGTCGCGGCGGCGCTCGCCGGAGGGCTCGCGGCCTACGCGGCGATGCGCGGCGATCCGAAGCCCGAGGTGGTCGGCACGACCGCGGTTTCGGATGACATGCATGTCGTGCAGGGCGGTATGGCGGTCCCCGTGCAGGTGGCGCCTCCGCCGGACGTGCACGAGGTGAAGGGCAAGATGGTGATGGTTCCGCCGGTGAAGGCGCCGGTGCACGCGACGAAGTCGACGAAGCGGTAGCCGTAGCCGTAGCGGTGGCCGTAGCCGTAGCCGTAGCGGTGGCCGTAGCCGTAGCGGTAGCGGTGGCGGTGGCGGTGGCGGTGGCGGGGCTTCGCCCACGTTCGGGGCGGCGGGGCTCTCGCCCGGCGCGCTGCCGCGCAACGACGTGCCGCGCGCGCGGAGGTGGGTGCAGAGCGCGAACGCTGCGATTGGCAGTGCGCGGCACTGTCGTCGCGCCGCGACGCGCGCTGGGGGCGAGAGCGCCACCACCCTCGGATGGGACGTTGGGCGGGGGAGCAGGGGTCCTCGAACGATCGACCGAGGAGAACGCGCACATGAGTTTCATCAGCTACGAAGTTTCGCTCGATCTGATCAGCAGCCTGCGCCGCGTGCTCGTCACGATGAAGGAGCACGACCGCGATCTCGCCGAGCAGATGCGCAGCGCCGCGTCGAGCATCACGCTCCACCTCGGCGAAGGTGCTGGCTGTAGCGGCGGTCGCACGCGCCAGCACTTCGAGATCGCCCACGGCAGCGCGCGGGAGGTGAAGGCCTGCCTGGACGTCGGCGAGCGCTGGGGCTGGCTCGATGCCAGCTCCGTCCGCGCGATCATGGATCGCCAGCTCGCGCTGCTGTGGGGCCTCACCAGGGGCAAATGGATCCGGACTCGCGGCGGCGTGCCGGTCGCGCGAGCCGCGTGACGTTCCACGTCCCACGGGCGATCGCCCACGCGGGCGTGTCCGGCGCTCGGACGTTCCACGCGCGCCCACGGGGGCGCGGTCTGTCCGAACGCCGGACGTTCCACGTC
>JBLMXA010000517.1:0-3549 GCA_050257515.1 Acidobacteriota bacterium
GCGCGGTCGCCGAGGGGTTCACCGCGCACGACTGCATCGTGTGGTGGAAGGACGGCGCGCAGATGGCGCCGACCGCCGCGCGGCCGAGCCCGAACGAGGGCTACCGCGCGCAGGTCGCGGCCGCCGCGCGCATCGCCGCGGCCTCGGGCGGCACCGTGATCGTCGGCGCCGACGAGCCGCGCAGCGTGATCGCCGACGCGCTGCGCTCGACGCCGACCGAGGTCGCCGGGCTCGTCGCGATCGTGTCGGACTCCGGCCGCCGGTTCTCGGCGGCCGAGCGCACCGATCTGAAGGCGATCGCGACGCGGCTGACGCGCGAGCTGTCGTGGCTGACGTCGCACCGCCGGATCGTCGCCGAGGGCGAGCGGCTGCTCGCGACGAGCCTGCACGATCCGCTGTCGGGCGCGATGACGCGCGGCGCGTTCGAGCAGACGATCACGCACGAGGTCGCCGCCGCCGGCCGCCGCAAGGAGACGCTGACGCTCGCGCTGTTCGACGTCGTCGGGCTGCGTCGCATCAACCTCGCGCACGGCCACAGGGCCGGCGACGAGGTGCTCGCGCAGGTCGCCGGCCGGCTGCGCGCGACCGTGCGCGGCAACGATCCGATGGGCCGGCCCGGCGGCGACGAGCTCGCGGTGCTGCTCGTCGGCGCGAACAAGGAGCAGGCGACGCTCGTCGCGCGCAAGATCATCACGCGCGTGCAGACCGAGCCAATCAAGGCCGACGAGCTCGAGGTCGCGGTGCAGCTGCGCGCGGTGATCACCGAGATCGGCGTCGGCGAGCGCTCGGGCGAGGCCGCCCTCGCCCGCTGCTACGGCGCGCTGCGCGGCGCGCCGATCGGCGACGTGCGCGCCGTCGAGTCGAGCGACCGCTCGAGCGATCACGACGTCGGCTCCGACACCGGCGCGCTGTCGGCGGGCACGATCGTCGGCGGCACGTACCGCGTCGTCCACGAGCTGTCGCGCGGCGCGATGGGCGTCGTCTACCGCGGCGAGGATCTCGGCCTCGGCCGGCCGGTCGCGATCAAGGTGCTGCGCTCCGACCTCGCGAGCGACCGCGATCTCGTCGATCGGTTCCGCGCCGAGGCCGGCCTGCTCGCGTCGCTGCACCACAAGAACCTCGTCCAGGTCTACGCGCTCGGCGAGCACGCGGGCGAGGTCTACTTCGTGATGGAGCTCGTCGAGGGCCAGCCGCTGTCCGAGGTGCTGCGCGCGACGCTCGAGCGCCGCGAGTGGTTCCCGCTCGAGGCGGTCGCGCAGATCGCGCTCGAGATCGGCGACGCGCTCGACGCGATGCACGCGCTCGGCGTGATCCACCGCGACGTCAAGCCGGCGAACATCCTGCTCGATCGAGAGCGCGACCGCGCGGTGCTCGTCGACGTCGGCGTCGCGATCAAGGCCGGCGACCAGCGCGACGCCGCCGGTACGCCCGGGTTCGCGGCGCCGGAGTCGTTCCTCGAGCAAGAGGGCACCGCAGCGACCGACGTCTACGGCCTCGCCGCGACGATGTTCTGCGCGATCACCGGCCGCCCGCCATTCGGCTCGGGCCCGGCGCCGCAGGTCGTGCAGCGCCAGCTCAACGATCCGCTGACGCCGCCGTCGCAGCTGCGGCCGAGCGTGTCGAGCGCGGTCGACGCCGTGCTCGCGAAGGCGCTGACGCCGACGCCGAAGAAGCGGTGGGCGTCGGCCTCGACGTTCGCGATCGCGCTCGGCCGCGCGCTGACGCGCGGCACCGGCGAGATCAAGCCGCTCGCGCAGGCGCCGGAGGTCAGCGCCGCCGAGGCGGTGCTGCGGCCGACCGAGGGCATCGACACCGGCGACATCTTCTCGGTGCACTCGCTGCACCCGACCGGCGACGACACGCCGGTGATCGGCGGCCGCGTGCGCGCCGCGCACCTGCGCGTGCTGTCGCGCATCCTCCAGCACCAGATCGGCGAGTCGGGGATGGCGAAGCTGCGCAACGAGCGCCCCGAGCTCGCCGCGGTGCTCGCACCGACGCTCGCCCCGCTCGCGTGGGTGCAGCTCGTCGAGCTGGTCGGCGCGCTCGACCAGGCGCGCGAGGTGATGCCGGGGACGCAGCTGCCGCGCAAGGTCGGCCGCGGCACGATGAGCGCGACGTTCGCGCGGCTGTTCGGCGCCGATCCGTCGTCGCTCGCCGCCGAGACCGTGCTCGCGGCGTTGCCGACGTTCTGGTCGCGGTACCACGACTGGGGGCCCGCCGAGGTCGCGGTGCGGCCGGGCGTCGCCGAGATCGTGCTCGACGGCTACTCGGGCTCGACCGACGTGTGCGCGCTCGTCGTCGCCGAGCTCGAGCGCATCGTCGAGCTGACGGGCGCGCGCGCGGTCGGCTCGAGCCACACGCGCTGCCGCTGCCTCGGCGCGCCGAGCTGCGAGTACCGCCTGCACTGGTCGCGCTAGCCACTCACCAGCGGACGGTCGCCGACAGGCCCGGCCCACCCGCCGCGACGGCAGCGAGCCGGACGTCGAGGTAGTGGTTGTACTCGCTGACGTGCCAGTTGCCGATCACGAGCACGCCGAGGCGCGTCGACGCGTAGAGCCCGAGCGCGGTCCACGCGAGGACCGACCGCGTGTGCGACGACAGCGCGCCATCCTGCCAGGCGACGAGGCCGAGCGTCGCGGGCACGAGGCCGCCGAGCACCCAGTCGAAGATCACGCCGGCGGGGCGCACGCTGCCGAACACCTTCTCGTCGAGGCGGTACGTGCCGAGGACCGGGACGAGCGCGCCGAGCGAGAGCGTCAGGCGATCGGCGTGGAGCGCCGCGCGCTGGCGTGCATCGAGCGACGTCACGCCGACCGCGCGCAGCGTCGCGTCGACGTGCGCGTGGATCGCCTCGTTGTTCGCGAAGTCCGCCGCCGCGCTCCGCGACGCGAGCAGCGCGAGCGCGACCGCGAGCGTCCTCACGCCGCGGCCTCGGGCAACAGCTGGCGCAGGTGCCAGGCCTGGATCACGAGCTGGCGCTGCGCGTCGCGGCGCGAGCGCGCGAGCGCGTTCGCGAACAGCGCGATCGCGAAGATCGCGATCAGGTTGGTGGCGACGAGCAGCGTCGAGGTCGACGCGCCTCGGATCACGATCATCGTCGACATCGACACCACGCGACCTCCTTCGACGCCCCAGGTCGGCGCGATCACGTGCAGCCACTCGAGCACGACCGGCACGAGCCAGGCCGCGGCGAGCACCCCGATGATGACGCGCGCGCGATCGATCAGCTGCGGATACGACGTCAGCGACACCGCCATCACGCAGATCAGCGAGGGCACGACGATCAGCGGGCCGAACGCGCGCGACAGCAGCGCCGCGAGCAGCGCGTTCCCCGCGACGACCGCCATCATCTCGCCGACCGTGGCGTGCCGGCGAGCCAGCAGCAGCGCGGCCACCGCCATCACGAGCGTGAGCGCCGCGACCAGCGCGAACAGCGACACGTCGCGCAGCCCGTCCCACGCCAGCAGCGCGAGGAACGCGGCGACGCCGACGAACGACACGCTCGCGACCCGCGATTGCCGGCGCTGCACCGCCTCCTCGGCACCGGCG
>JBLMXA010000518.1:0-28782 GCA_050257515.1 Acidobacteriota bacterium
TCGTGCGGTTCAACCGCGCCGGCGAGGAGCTGCTCGGGTGGACCCGGCAGGAGCTGCTCGGCAAGACCGACCACGACTTCTATCCGAAGGATCAGGCCGACTTCTTCCACGAGAAGGACCGCGAGACCTTCCGCGCCCGCACGCTCGTCGACGTTCCCGAGGAGCCGATCACGACGAAGGGCCACGGTCTCCGCTGGCTGCACACGAAGAAGGTTCCGGGGCTCGACGCGCGCGGCGAGCCCAAGTACCTGCTCGGGATCTCCGAGGACATCACCAAGCGCAAGGAGACCGAGGCGCGCGCGAACGCGCTCGAGCGCGAGCTCGCGCTGATCGCACAGGGCGCGCGCGACGCGATGACGACGTGGAACCCGGACGGCACGATCACGTCGTGGAACCCGGCGGCCGAGGCGATCTACGGGATCCCGGCGAGCGTGGCGCTCGGCGCGCGGGTCGCGTCGATCGTGCCCGACGGGCTGTCGCCGCAGTTCCAGGAGGCGGTCGCGCGGCTCGTCGCCGGCGAGGAGCTCGCGGTCTACGAGGTCGAGCTGCGGCGGGGCGACGGCCGCGAGCTGCACATGGAGATGAGCCTGTTCACGATCCGCGATGCCGCGGGCCAGCCGATCCGCTACGCCGTGATCGCGCGCGATCTGACCGAGCTCGCGCGGCTGCGCCGCGTCACCGAGCTGCTCGCGCCGGCCGCGCTGCTCGACGAGCCCGGTCCGCAGTCGGTGCGGATGAAACAGGCGCTCGCCGCGGCCGAGCTGGTCGCGCGCGATCCGCTCGCGACCGTGCTGCTGCTCGGCGAGACCGGCGTCGGTAAGGGCTGGCTCGCGCGCCGGATCCACGCGCGGAGCCCGCGCGCGCAGGCGCCGTTCTTCGAGGTCAACTGCGCGAGCCTGTCGCAGCAGCTCGTCGAGAGCGAGCTGTTCGGCCACGAGAAGGGCGCGTTCACCGGCGCGACGCAGCTCAAGCGCGGCCTCGTCGAGGCGGCCGAGGGCGGCACGCTGTTCCTCGACGAGATCGGCGAGCTTCCGCTCGCGGTCCAGGCGCAGCTGCTGACGTTCCTCGACTCGAAGACGTTTCGCCGGGTCGGCGGCACGCGCACGCTGCAGTCGGACGTGCGGCTGCTCGCGGCGACGAACGTCGACCTGAAGAGGGCCTCCGAGCGCGGCACGTTCCGGCGCGACCTCTACTACCGGCTCAGCGTCGTGCCGATCGAGGTGCCGCCGCTGCGCGATCGGCGCGAGGACATCCCTCAGCTCGCGAAGGCGCTCGCGGCCGAGCTCGGCAAGCGTGTCAGCAGTACCCGGCGGATCGCGCTGAACCGCAAGGTGCTCGCCGCGCTCGAGAGATACGACTGGCCCGGCAACGTGCGCGAGCTGCGCAACGCGCTCGAGCGCGCGATCATCCTCGCGCGCGGCGGTGCGATCGACGTCGAGCACCTGCCGGCGGAGCTGCGCGGCGCCGCCCCTGGCTCGACGTCGGAGAAGCTCGAGGACGTCGAGCGCGCTCACATCCTGCGCGTGCTCGAGGCATGCGAGGACAACCGCACGCGCGCCGCCGAGGTGCTCGGGATCAGCCGATCGACGATGAAGCGCAAGCTCGCCGAGTACGGGATCCGCGACGAATGAGCAAGCGGCGCGAAGCGAGCGTGGGGCTGGGGCAGGGTGGGCTCGTGCCGGAGGCCGAGCGAAGCGAGGACCTGCGGTGAGGACGCGCCTCGGCGTCATGATGTTCCTGCAATACGCGGTGTGGGGCGCGTGGGCGCCGGTGTTGTGGCCGTACCTGACGAACGAGCTCGGGTTCTCGCAGACCGAGGCGGGCTGGATCTTCTCGCTGCTGTGGATCGGCTGCATGCTCGCGCCGTTCACCGCCGGGCAGATCGCGGATCGCTGGGTGCCGACGCAGTGGTTCCTCGCGGCGATGCACCTCGCCGGAGGCGCGCTGCTCGTCGCGCTGTCGCGGCAGACCGGTCGCGCGTTCACGCCGTGGCTGGGGCTGATGGGCGCGTACAGCCTGTGCTACGCGCCGACGCTCGCGCTCACCAACTCGATCGCGTTTCATCACGTACGGCAGGCCGACTTCGGCCACGTGCGCGTGTGGGGGACCGTCGGCTGGATCGCGAGCGGCCTCGTGCTGTCGGCGTGGCGCGAAGGCTGGCTGCCGCCGGTCGGTGGCTGCGACTCGATGCTGCTCGCGGGTGTGCTGTCGCTCGCGCTCGGCGTGTACTGCCTGACGCTGCCGCACACGCCGCCCGCGCGCGAGCAGGTCGATCCGCTCGCGTTCCGCCGCGCGTTCGTGCTGCTGCGCGACCGCAACACGCTTGCGTTCCTCGCGATCGCGTTCGTGGTGACGACCGAGCTGCAGTTCTACTACGGGCCGACCGCGGGCTTCCTCGAGACCGCGGTCGGCGTGCCTCACGAGGCGGTGCCGATCACGATGGCGGTCGCGCAGGCGGCGGAGATCGTATGCATGGCGATCGCGCTGCCGATCGCGTTGCGGCGGCTCGGGCTGCGCAGGACGCTCGCACTCGGCGTCGTCGCATGGCCGCTGCGCTACGTCGTGTTCGCGCTCGCACCGCTCGTGCCGATCGCGATCGGCAAGCCCGCGGTGATCGGCTCGCTCGCGCTGCACGGCGTCGGCTACACGTTCTTCTTCGTCGGCTCGCAGATCTTCATGGATCGCGTGTCGAGCAAGGACATCCGCGCGTCGGCGCAGAGCCTGCTCACGCTCGGCACACTCGGCCTCGGCAACTTCCTCGGCACCCTGTTCACCGCGGAGGTGCTCGCTCGGTTCACGACCGGCGCGGAGACCCAGTGGACGTCCGTATTTCTGGTGCCTTGCGCGCTGACCCTGGGCTGCGCGGTCGCCTATCTCGTACTGGTGCGCGATCCACGCTAAGGCCCCCTGGAGATGCACCCGCGCACGCTGCTCCGCCTGCTGCTGATCGAACCGGTGCGCGCGCTCGCGCGCAACAAGGTGCGCAGCGGCCTCGCGATGCTCGGCATCACCTCGGGCGTCGCGACCGTGATCTGGGTGATCGCGATCGGACGCGCGGGCACCGCGAGCGCGCTGTCCGCGCTCGACAACCTCGGTGACAACCTGGTGTGGATCGAGGCCGGCTCGCGCAACGCGGCCGGCGTGCGCACCGGTACGCACGGCATGAACACGCTCGTCCCCGCCGACGCCGACGCGATCCGCCGCGAGGTGCCGCTGATCGTCAAGGTCTCGGAGAACGTCGACGGCCGGATCCAGGTGATCTACGGCGGCGCGAACTGGAACACGCAGTACCGCGGCGTCGGCCCCGACTACCGCGACATCCGCAAGTGGGAGGTCGTGCGCGGCGAGTTCTTCAACAACGAGGACGTCCGCACCGCGCGCACCGTGCTCGTGATCGGCGACACCGTGCGGCGCCGGCTGTTCGGCGACGACGATCCGCTCGGCGAGAAGATCCGCATCAACAGCTCGCTGTTCGAGATCGTCGGCGTGCTCGCGCCGAAGGGCCAGACGTCGACCGGCTACGATCTGGACGACACCGTGATGATGCCGTGGACGACGGCGATGCGCCGGGTCGTCGGCAAGAACCAGACGTGGCTCGACGACATCCTGTGCTCGGCGGTGTCGACCGAGCGCATCCGCGCTGCCGGCGTGCAGGCCTCGGCGCTCTTGCGCGAGCGCCACCACATCGCGCCCGGCGCCGAGGATGACTTCAACATCCGCCACCCGGAAGACCTGCTGAAGGCGCGCGTCAAGAGCGCCGAGACGCTGGAGTTGTTGCTCGTCGCGCTCGCGCTGATGTCGCTCGTCGTCGGCGGCATCGGCATCATGAACGTGATGCTCGCGTCGGTGTCGCAGCGCACGGCGGAGATCGGCCTCAGGATGGCGATCGGCGCCGCGCCCGACGCGATCCGCCTGCAGTTCCTCGGCGAGGCGGTCGTGCTGACCACGCTCAGCGGCGGGCTCGGCGTGCTGCTCGCGATCAGCGTCGCGCCGTACGTCGGCGACGCGCTCGGCTGGCGGCTCGCGATGTCGTCGCGCGTCGACGCGCTCGCGCTCGTGTTCGCCGCTTCGGTCGGCATCTGCTTCGGCATGTACCCCGCGGTCCGCGCGTCGCGCCTGGACCCGATCGTCGCGCTGCGAAAGGACTAAGACCATGCGTGCTAGGACTAAGCCCATGCGTGCTCGAGCACTTCTCGTCGTGTCGGTCGTCGGCTGTGGTGGTGGCGGAGGCAGCACGCCGCCGGCGAGCGGGCTGCTCGCGAGCGTCGCCGAGGTCGCGCTTCCCGGCGGCGCGACGCGCTTCGACTACCAGGAGATCGACCCCGGAAAGGCGCAGCTCGTCGTCGCGCACATGGACGACAACGCGGTGCTCGTGCTCGATCTCGCGACCGGCGCCGTGCGCGCGCAGCTGCCGAACATCCCGACGCCGCGCGGCGTCGCCATCGGCGATGACGTCGGCATGATCTTCGTGACGAGCACGCCGGGCCACGTCGTGCTGATCGACAACTCGTCGCTCACCGAGATCACGCGGGTCACGACCGGCAACGCACCCGACGGCGATGCGTGGGATCCCGACGACAAGATCCTCGGCGTCTCCGACCAGGGCGACGGCGCGCTCTCGCTGATCGCGAGCTCGGGGATGGGCACGCGCACCGCCGTGCCGCTCGGCAGCGAGACCGGGAACGTCGTCTACGACGCCTCGCGCAAGCAGTTCTGGATCACCGCCGTGCAGGCGACACCGCCCGATCAGCTCGTCGAGGTCGATCCGAAGCTCGCAGTGGTGACCGCGACGATCCCGCTGCCCGGCTGCGCCGGCGCGCACGGGCTGCGCCTGCACCCCGACGGCCAGAGCGCGTTCATCGCCTGCGAGAACAACGACATGCTCGCGCGCGTCGACCTCGGCGGCACGCACGCGATCTCGCTCGCCGCGACCGGCGCCGGACCCGACGTGCTGAGCATCGATCCCGGCATCGGCTGGCTCTACGTCGCCGCCGAGAGCGGCGACCTCACGGTCTTCGACGTCAACCAGCCGGGCGTCGCGCTCGTCGGGCACGACTCGCCCGGCGCCAACTCGCACACGGTCGCCGCCGATCCGGATACGCACCGCGTGTTCTTCCCGCTGCCGATGGGCGGAAGCGGCACGCCCGAGCTCCACATCATGAAGCCCAGCAACCTGTAGGTCACCGTCGCGTCCCGGGTCTGGCAGCACACCAAGCACCATGCGTGCCGGGCTGAGGCACACTGGAGAGCATGCGGTCGACGATCGCCAGCGGCGTGATGCTCGCAGTGGGCGCGGCGCTCGCGTTCGGCGTGACGACGCCGGTGATCGCGTGGGCGGGCGCGGCGATCGGACCGCTGACCACCGCCGCGCTGCTCTACGCCGGTGCCGCGGCGGCCGCGCTCGTGTTCGAGCTCGCTCGCGCGCGTCAGGCGCCGCTCCGCCGCGCCGACGTGCCACGGCTCGTCGCGGTCGCGATCGCCGGCGGCGCGGTCGCGCCGACGTTGCTCGCGTGGGGCCTCCAGCGCGCGGGTGCAATGACCGGCGCGCTCCTGCTCAACCTCGAGGCGGTGTTCACGGTCGCGCTCGCGTGGCTCGTCTATCGCGAGCCGATCGGCCGCCGCGTCGCGCTCGCGGTCGGCTGCATGGTCGCGGGCGGCGCGGCGATCGTGCTCGATCGGGCCACGCTCGGCGAGGTCGGCGTGCTCGGCGCGCTCGCGGTCGCCGGCGCGACGCTCGCGTGGGCGGCGGACAACACGTGGACGCGGCCGCTCGCGGAGCGCGATCCGTGGCAGGTGATCCTCGTCAAGGGTGCGATCGGCGCCGCGCTCACCGGCGCGGCGGCGGTGATCCGCGGCGAGCCGCTGCCGGCGCTCGCGCCGGCCGCGATCCTGCTCGGGTGTGGCGCGACCGGCTACGGCGCGAGCCTGCGGCTGTATCTGGTCGCGCAGCGTCGGATCGGCGCCGCGCGGACGGGCTCGGTGTTCGCGCTCGCGCCGTTCATCGGCGCCGCGGTCGCCTGGGCGGTCGGCGATCGCGAAGCAGGGGCGGGCACGCTCGTCGCGGCCGTGCTGTTCGGAGCCGGCGTCGCGCTGCACGTCACCGAGCGGCACCACCACGCGCACGTCCACGACTCGATCGATCACGATCACGTCCACCGCCACGACGACGGACATCACGATCACGTCCACGATCCGCCGGTCGCCGGCGAGCACTCGCACCCGCACCACCACGACCGCGTCGAGCACGACCACGATCACGGCGCGGACCTCCACCACGCACATCACTAAAGGCTGCCCACACTCCCCGACGGTCACGGTGTGTCGCAGGTTGCCACCTCGCCGCGCGGGCGCCGGGTTACCCTAGATCCGTGCGCGGCTGGCTGGCGCTCGTGGCGGTGCTCGGGGCGGGGGCGCTCGCGTCGGCGGATCCGGGCGCCGGCGTCGAGCCCGATCGGTGGAGTCCGGCGCTCTACGTCGAGCCGTCGCTCTCGATCACCTCCGGCACCCTGAGCTCGGTGCCGGCGCCGGTCGGGCCGTACCTACCGCACAACGGTGGCAGCATCGTCACCCAGATCGGCGCCGGCCTGCTGCTGCGCGATCACGTCGCCGGCGACACCTGGTGGCGGCTGCACGGCGGGCTCGTCGCCAGCTTCACGGGGCTGCGGCCGCCCGGGGTCTCGCCGACCGGCGTCACGGCGGTCGGCGTCGAGGCCGAGGCCGACCTGCCGGTCGCGCGCCGCCTGCGCGTCGGGTTACACGCGAGCGCCGGGCGCGGCGATCACGGCGTCGATCTACTGACGCTCGGCGCGCGCGTCCACCTGCGCGAGATCGCGTGGGCCGGCGTCGACGTCTTCCATCTCACCCGCGCGAACAACGGGCCGTCGTGCAGCGACGAGATCGTCCCCGACTGCACCGCGGCCGCGACCGGCGTGATGGCCGGCGTCGGCTTCGAGGGCAAGGTCGGCGCGATCGTCGGCATCGGCGGCGTCACGCTCTCGATCATCATCGTCGCGATCGCGGTCGCGAGCTTCCATATCCCCAGCTGATGCGCACCTTGCCCTTGTTCGCGATCCTGCTCGCCGGTTGTACCGGCGATGTCGGGCCGTGCGATCCCGCGCCGCGCTGGCAACTGGCGCTGCCGGCGAACCCACAGCTCGCGGTCGCGAACGACGGCTCGCTCACGATCTGGGGCTCGGACCAGCTGCAACGCGTCGACGGCGATGGCCGCGTGACCGCCTCGATCGCGATCGCGATGTCGAACGGCGGTCCCAGCATCGGCGTCGATCGCGCGGGGGCGCCGGTCATCGCGCTGTGCAACTTCATCGACGGCACCGGCGCGATCACGGTCTACGACACGGCGCTCGCGCCGCAGCGGACGCTGTCGACGCCGGTCTGCGTGGGGCACATCGCGCGCGGGCCGGCGGGACAGCTCGCGTACACCGCCGGCAGCACGACGACGACGACGCAGGTGCACGCGCTCGACGCGGCCGGCGTCGAGCTGTGGGCGGTGACGATCGACGGCCGGCTCGACTACGCCGCGAACGGCAACGTCGTCGTCTACGATCTGCAGCTCCCGGATCTGCACCGCGTCGAGCTCGCCGGGGCGACCGGCGCGATCGTGTCCGACGTGCTGCTGCCGATCGAGCCGCTCGTGTTCACGCTGTTCGCGCCCGACGGCAGCTACGTCGTCCGCAGCTACGATCGCACCGACCCGGTCGGCGTGATCCGGCGCGACGCGACGGGCGCCGCCGTGTGGGAACGGCCGCTGCGCAGCCTGCTCGGCGTGGCGGTGCTCGCATCCGACAACAGCGTCGTCGTCACCGCCGACATCGCGACCAGCGTCGTGCGCCTCGACGGCTCGACCGGCGCGACGATCGCGACGACGACGCACTGCACGAGCGGTACGACGCTCGTCGGCGCGACCGCCGACGCGTACCTGCTGCACTCGACGGGGCTGCTGTCGAGCTATCCCGGGCCGTGAGCCCGCATGCGCGTGGCGTCGCGGCTGGCGTTTCCGGGTATGATGGCGAGATGAGGGTTGGTCTGGCCATCGGTGTGCTCGTCGCGGGCTGTGGCGGCAGTGGCGGATCGAGCAAGAGCCTCGACTGCGCTTACCTCGCCGGCGACAACTGCTGGAAGACGACGGCGACGGCCGCGACGAGCTGCCTGCCCGCCGCCGGCACGACCGGCACGCTGAGCGCCGACAACGCGAGCTGCACGTACACGAGCGGCGTGACGGTGACGTTCACGCCCGCGTTGACGCTGCCGCTGCCGAGCGGGTTCAACGACTGGAACTTCACGGTGACGTCGGGCGGGCAGGAGTGCCTGCACTACGACGAGAGCGCGTCGGGCTTCCAGCTCACCGTCGGTGCGGACACCGTCATGGAGGCGGTCTCCGGCATGGCGTCGATCGAGCTGACGTGCCCCGATGGCACGAGCTACGCCAACTCGAACGGGCTGTCGCTGCTGAACTGTCCCGGCAGCTCGTTCGGCGATCTGCCGGGGAACACGAGCTCGTCGAGCTCGACGAGCGTCACGTTCGGGCTCATCAACACCGGCTCGACGAACGCGATCACGGTGTTCGACTGTAGCCGGTGAACGAAGCGCGGTAACTTCGTGGCATGGCCACGACGCCCGAGATGTTCGGCCCGTACGTCGTGTACGAGCAGCTCGGGATCGGCGGCATGGCGTCGGTGCACGTTGCCGAGTCGCGGACCGGGCGCGGCGCGCGCAAGCGGCTCGCGCTCAAGCGCCTGCACGCGCACGCCGCGGCGGACCCGTCGCTCGTCGAGGCGTTCGTCGAGGAGGCGCGGCTCGACGCCCGGCTCGATCACCCGAACATCACGAAGACGTTCGAGTTCGGCGAGGTCGACGGCGTGCAGTACATCGCGATGGAGCTGGTGATCGGCCCGACGCTGAGCCAGCTGTTGCGCCAGTGCCACGCCGCGGTCGGCCACGTCCCGGTCCCGATCGTGCTGCACATCCTCGTCGACGTGTGCGAGGCGCTCGATTACGCGCACACGCTCGCCGACGAGCACGGGCAGCCGCTGCACATCGTGCACCGCGACGTCGCGCCGACGAACATCATCATCGCGCGCGACGGCGTCGTGAAGCTGATCGATTTCGGCGTCGCGAAGGCGGCGACGTCGCTCGTCAAGACGCAGACCGGGTTCGTCAAGGGCAAGGTCGCGTACCTGCCGCCGGAGTACCTGACGACCGGCAAGCTCGACGCGCGCGCCGACCTGTGGTCGCTCGGCGTCGTCGCGTACGAGCTGCTCGCGTGCGATCGCCTGTTCGACGGCGCCAACGACTTCGAGACGCTGCAGCAGATCCGCGGCGCCGCGATCGAGCCGCTGGCGCGCCGCAACACCGACGTGTCGCGCTCGCTCGAGGCGATCGTGATGACCGCGCTCGAGCGTGATCCCGCACACCGCTGGCAATCCGCCGCCGCGATGCGCAACGCGCTGCGCGGCGAGATCGCCGAGCGCGGCGCGCACATCACGAACGGCCAGGTCATGTCGTGGGTGGAGTGGGCGTTCTCGCAGAAGCCCGCGAACGACGAGCGCAGCGGCGTGTCCGAGCTGATCGCGATGCTCGACAAGCCCGAGCACGCGACGATCACGCTCGACCCCGATCCCGACACCTCGGTCGGCCGCCCGACCGTCACGCTGAACCGTCGGCTCGAAGAGCCGAAGCTGCCGACCGCTCCCGCGCGGCGCGGCGTGCGGTGGTGGCTCGTCGCGCTGTTGCTCGCCGTGATCGCCGCGGTGGTCGTGTACGAGCTGGAGCTGAAACAAACTGTTCGCGGCGCGGTGCGCACCCCTGCCACATCGGCGACGTCGAATCGGATATCGATCGGGTAGCGCGCGGTGCTAGCGTGAACGGATGCGACTGGTCGGAGGTCGTTATGAGGTGGAGGGTCAGATCGGGGAGGGCGCGATGGGGCGCGTCCTGCGCGTGCGCCACCTCCAGCTCGGCAAGCCGTTCGCGCTGAAGGTGATCGCTCCGACGTTCGCGAGCGACACGCTCGCGCGCGAGCGGTTCTTCCAGGAGGCGAAGCTCGCGAGCCAGATCTCGCACCCGAACATCGTCTCGGTCGTCGATTTCGGCGAGGACACCGACGTCGGTGCCTACATGGTGATGGAGTTGCTCGAGGGCGAACCCGTGCTGTTCGCCGACAGCTCGGGACCGGTGCCGATCAAGCGCGCGATCGACGTGCTCGCCCAGGTCGCCGACGCGCTCGAGCACATCCACCACCTCGGGATCATCCACGGCGACGTCAAGCTCGAGAACCTGATGCTCGTGCCCGAGCCGCACGGGGGGTTCGAGCGGGCGCGGCGCCACACGGTGCGGCTGCTCGATTTCGGGCTCGCCGTGCGTCACGGCACGCGCGATCACGTCGTGAGCGGCAGCCCCGCCTACATCGCGCCCGAGCGCGTCGAGGGCGGACCGGCGACCATCGCGACCGACGTCTACGCGCTCGGCGTGCTCGGCTACCTGCTGTTCACGCGCACGTTGCCGTTCGACGGCCCGCTGATGCAGACGCTGATGTCCCACCTGCACGACACACCCGAGCCGATGTCGCGACGGCGCGGGGAGCCGCTCGATGCGCCGATCGAGAACCTCGTCGCGCGCGCGATGCACAAGGATCCGAAGCGCCGGCACCCGAGCGCGGCCGCGTTCCGCTACGAGCTCAACACGATCATGGACGCGCTCGACATGCGCCGCCGCGCCCGCGGCAGCGCGGTCACGCGTGCCGCGAACCGGCGCGAGGCGATGCTCGCGAGCCTGTTCGAGCACTCGCAGCTGCCGCAGGCGCTCGTCACGCCCGACGGCCTGATCGCGGTCGCGAACGACGCGTTCGCGAAGCTCGCCGGGCTGCCCGAGATCGAGGGCCAGCCGCTCGCGGCGACGCCGTTCGCGATGTCGCTGCCGGGCCTCCTCGACGCCGTCGCGCGTGCGCGCGCGGCGAGCACCGCGATCGAGCTGCGCGTGCAGCAGGCGGGGCTCGAGCTGTGCGTGTGGGTCGCGCGCACGCCGCTGTCGGGCGGCGAGGTGCACCTCATCGCGCGGGCGCGGCTCGGGACAGACGCATCGCGACCGCCGTCGAAGGGCACAGCGAGCTGAACTGCGCGGTCGCGCGCAGCGGCGGCGGCACCTGATCGCGCGCGACGACCTCGAACCCACGCCGCGCGAAGTAATCGCGCGCGGTCTGCGTCAGCAGCCACAGCTCGCCGAGCGAGCGTGCCCGCGCCTCGGCGACGACGAGGTCGCACAGGCGCGTGCCGAGGCCGCGGTCGCGATACGCGGGATCGACCGCGAGCGAGCGCAGCAGGCCCGCGCCGCCGGCCACCTGCAGGCCGACGACGCCGGCGAGCGTCGCGCCTTCGGTCGCGCCGTAGAGGTGCACGCCGGCATCGTCGAGGTCGTCGATCGGCAGCCCGGCCGCGACGAGCAGCGCGCGCACGCGATCGTCGACGGGCACGGGCGCGAGGTTCACCCGCAGCAACCCGGCGCGCAGCAGGATGGCTTGTCCGCGCCGCGGCGCGCCTCGATCGTCGCCGCCGCGACGAGCTTGCTCGCGCCTGGCATCCACGACTCGACGATGTCCGCGCTGCCGGCCGAGATCGTGATCTCGATCGACTCGAACCCGGCCTTCGCGAGCATCGCGCGCACCTCCTCGACCGGCGCCGCACCGCCGATGCAGCCGCACACCGCGCCGGCCTCGCTCCGCAGCGCCTCGGGCATCGGCGCGATCGCGACGACGTCGCTGATCGCGAGCCGGCCGCCGACGCGCAGCACGCGGAACGCCTCGTCGAACACCGCCTGCTTCTCGGGCGACAGGTTGACCACGCAGTTCGAGAGGATGACGTCGACGCTGCCGTCGGCGACCGGCAGGTGCTCGATCTCGCCGAGCCGGAACTCGACGTTCGTCGCGGCGTGCTTGCGCGCGTTCGCACGCGCGAGCGTCACCATGTCGGGTGTCATGTCGACGCCGATCACCCTGCCGGTGGGCCCGACCGCGCGCGCGGCGAGGAAGCAATCGAAGCCGCCGCCGGCGCCGAGGTCGAGCACGGTCTCGCCCGGGCGCAGGCCGGCGATCGCGTGCGGATTTCCGCAGCCGAGGCCCAGGTCGGCGCCCTCGGGCACCGCGCCGAGGTCGTCGGCCGAGTAGCCGAGCATCCTCGACTGGTCCGCCGGCATCGCGGCGCAGCAGCCCGGCGCACAGCCGGTGTCGCCCTTGGAGACCTTCGCGTAGTGCTCTCGCACGACCGTGCGCGTGTCATCTGCATCTGGATGGGTCATGTCGTCCTCTCTTGACGGTATCCCGATATAACGATATATGCATGTCTAGCAGATGCCGCGGCGGAATCCAAGCGTGCTGTTCCTGTGCGTCGCGAACTCGGCGCGCAGCCAGATGGCCGAGGGCCTCGGGCGCATGATCTTCGGCGATCGCGCGACGGTGCAGAGCGCCGGGAGCGAGCCGTCTCGCGTGAACCCGTACGCGATCGAGGTGATGCGAGAGATCGGCGCGGACCTGACCGGCCACGCGTCGAAGTCGGTCGCGACGATCGATCCGGCGACCGTCGACACCGTGATCACGCTGTGCGCCGAGGAGGTGTGCCCGGCGTTCCTGGGCCGGGCGCGCCGCCTGCACTGGCCGATTCCCGACCCGGCGAGCCCCGATCCGACGATCGCGCGCGACGAGCTGCTGCGCCGCTTTCGCAGCGCGCGCGACACGATCCGCGCGCGGCTCGAGGCGTTTGCGGCGACGGAGCTGACCTGATGCGATCGATCGTCGACGACGCGAACGAGCTCGGAGTGCGGCCGCTCACCAGGCTGTTCCGGGCACTCGGCGACGAGACGCGCCTGCGCATCGTCGCGCTGCTGGCGCACGGCGAGCTGTGCGTCTGCCATCTCGAGAACGCGCTCGAGCTCAGCCAGCCGAACGTGTCGCGCCAGCTCGGCATCCTGCGCGCCGCGGGCGTGGTCGACGCGCGGCGCGAGGGCTCGTGGATGTACTACGCGCTCGCGCCGCAGGAGCAGCAGGCGGTGAGGGCGATCCTCGAGCAGGTCGTGCGGCTGTTCGGCGCGGAGCGCGCGCTGCGCGCGGACCACGCGAAGCTCAAGAAGTCGTGTGGGCCGGGCGCGTGCAGGTGACGCTCGCGCGCAGGCTCGTCGCCGAGGGCCTGGGCACCGCGCTCCTCGTCGCCGCCGTCGTCGGCTCGGGGATCATGGCGCAGCAGCTCGCGCAGGATCCGGCGCTCGCGCTCTTGTGCAACACGCTCGCGACCGGCGGCGCGCTCGTCGCGATCCTGCTGATGTTCGGCCCGATCTCGGGCGCGCAGCTCAACCCGGCCGTGACGGTCGTGATGGCGATGACGCGCGATCTGTCCCGGCGCGACGCGGCGGCCTACGTCGTCGTCCAGGTCGCCGGCGGCATCGCGGGCGCGGTGCTCGCGAACGCGATGTTCGCGCTCGATCCGGTGATGCTGTCGACGACCGTGCGCGCCGGCTTCCCCAAGTTACTCGCCGAGGGCGTCGCGACGTTCGGCCTGATCGGCGTCGTGATCTGCGTCGGGCGCAAGCGAGCGGCGCTGACGCCGCTCGCGGTCGCCGCGTACATCGTCGCCGCGTACTGGTTCACGTCGTCGACCTCGTTCGCGAACCCGGCGGTGACGATCGGCCGCGCGTTCAGCGACACCTACGCCGGCATCCGCCCCGCCGACGTCGGCGGCTTCATCGCCGCCCAGGCCGCCGGCGCCGCGCTCGGCGGCGCGTTGTTCGGCTGGCTCGTGCCCCTCGCGTGAGGGCATAGTCCGAGCATGTCGGTCACCACCGCCAGGCTCGCGCTCGCCACCGGTGCGAGCATCCCGCAGGTCGGGCTCGGCGTGTGGCAGTCACCGCGCGGCGCCGGGACGCGCGACGCCGTGCGCACCGCGCTCGAGCTCGGCTACCGCCACGTCGACACCGCGCGCGTGTATGGCAACGAGGCCGACGTCGGCGAGGGCATCCGGCGCAGCGGCGTGCCTCGCGAGGACGTGTTCGTCACGACGAAGCTGTGGAACGACGATCACGGCCACGACCAGGCGCTGCGCGCGCTCGACGCGAGCCTCGCGCGGCTCGGCTTCGACTACGTCGATCTCTACCTGATCCACTGGCCGGTGCCCGGCAAGCGGCGCGACTCGTGGCGCGCGCTCGAGCGCGCATTCGCCGATGGCAAGGCGCGCGCGATCGGCGTGAGCAACTACATGGGGCGCCACCTCGAGGAGCTGCTCGGCGATGCCAGGACCGCGCCGCACGTCGACCAGATCGAGCTGTCGCCGTTCTTGCAGCGGCGCGCGACCGTCGCGGTGTGTCGCGAGCACGGCATCGTCGTCGAGGCCTACAGCCCGCTGACTCGCGGCCAGCGGCTCGACGATCCGCGAGTCGTCGCGATCGCGCGCGCGCTCGGCCGCACTCCGGCGCAGGTCCTGCTGCGCTGGAACCTCCAGAAGGGCAACGTCGTGCTGCCGAAGTCGACCCACCGCGAGCGCATCGCCGAGAACGCCGCGCTGTTCGACTTCACGCTCGATGCCGGCGCGATGACGACGCTCGACGAGCTCGAGGAGGGGCTCGCGACCGGGTGGGATCCCGGCGACGCGCCGTAGCCTCAGTCGTCGTCGTCGTCGTCGTGATGATCGTGGTGCGGCACCGGTGGATGTGCGCCGCCGGCCTGCGCCGCGTCCCACGCGCGGGTCCACGCCGCGATCGCGGCGAGGTCGTCGCCCTTGACGAGGCCCGGCTTGCTGTCGGGCATCGTCGGCTTGCCGCCGCCGATCGCGAGCACCTTGCGGATCGTCGGCCCGAGCGTGCCGGCGTGATGGCCGCCGAACGGATAGCTCGTCATCTCGAAGTGATCGAGCTTCTTCGCGGTCGCATGCTTCCCGCCGCGCGTGTGGCAGCCGGCGCAGTACCTGTCGAACGCCGGACGGGCCTTCTCGAACGCGGCGCGCTCGTCGGCGAGCAGCGAGGCCTTCTTGTCGTCGGCGCGGGCAACGGATGCGAGCAGCACGAGGGCTGCGATGATGGTCGTGCGCATGGGCTTTTTCACTCCGTGTACTTGATGACCTTGCCACGCAGGTGGCCCGGCGCGCCGTCGTCGCCGTGCTCGAACGTGACGTCGATGACCTGGTTGCCGCCCATGTCGTGCGCGCGGCGCGACAGCTCGGCGAGCCCCTTGTTGTCGTTTTTCTCGTCGCTCGGGATGTCGATCACCCCGATCTCGACGTGCGGCGGCACGGGCTTGCCGTAGCGGACGATCATGCCCGACAGGTGATGGCGGTGCGGTTCCTCGACAACTAGGCTATGGCGCCGCGACGCGCGGCCACTCCGCGCGGTCGCTCGTCGTGACCAACCCGAGGTCGTGCCACGCGCGGCCATCCCAGCGCGCGGCGTGGATGCCGTTCTCGGCCCACGTCGCGACGACGTCGCCATCGGACCCGGTCGCGAGCGCGACCGTGCCGCCGCCTTGACCCGGGCTGGGCAGCGTGGCCCACGTCGAGCCGGTCCATCGCGCGACGCGCAGAGCCGCGTGCTTGCCGAGCTCGTGCTCGGCGACGATCGGTGCGCCCTGCGCGTCGATCGTCAACCCGAACTTCAGGCCGGCGGTGCAGCTCTGCGCTTTCGGATCGGTGGTCAGCGTCTGCCACGCGCGGCCATCCCAGCGGCGCGCGCCGAACCCGGGGTTGCCGCTGAGCGGCCAGATCACGACCGCGTTGCCGCGGCGATCGAGCGCCAGCGACGGATCCGACGTGCCGCCGGCGCCGCTGATCCCGTCCGGATCCGCGGAGCCGGCGAGCGGCTCCCACGCGCTGCCGCTCCAGCGCTTGACCGCGATGGCGCAGGGCCGCTCCGTGCTGGCGGACCACGCGACCACGGCGCGATCCTCGGCGTCGATCGCGAGCGACGGCGCTCCGGCCACGCCATCACCGCTGATCCCGAACCGCGCCGACGATCCGCCGAGATCTTGCCACGCACGTCCGTCCCACCGTCGCACCGCGATCCACAGCTTGTTGCCGTGCCTGAGATCGGCTTCCTGCCACGCGACGACGATCCGTCCGGCGTGATCGATCGCGATCGCCGGGTACGTCGCGCTGTCGCTGCCGCTCGCGCGCGAGTTGCTGATGCCGACGCCGTGTCCCGAGCCGGCGAGCTCGACCCACGCGACGCCGTTCCACCGCCGCACGTAGATCTCGTCGCGCGCGATCGTCGACTCGCCGTGGGGCAGCGGGTAGTGGTTGACCTCGATGCGCTCGGTCCACGCCACGACCGGGTAACCGCTCGCGTCGAGCGCCACCGCGGGTACCGCGGAGTCGCCGACGCCGTACACCTTCGTCGTCGGCGTGTTGCTGATGCCACCGCCGTGCCCGGAACCGCCGAGCTCGCGCCACGACCGGCCGTCCCACTGCTCGACGTAGATCTCCGGGCTGCTGATCGTGGCGGCGCTCCAGGCGATCACCGCGCGGCCGGGAGTCGCCGCCGGCGGCGGCTGCGCGACCTCGAGCGGCTCCGGATCGTGAGGCGGCGGCGGCGCGGTCGTTGTCTGCACGACCATCGCGCGCGCGCGCTCCCAGTGGCCGCCGATCCAGACCCATTGCCCCTGCCACTGCCATCGCCCTTGCACCCACACGAATCCCGCGCGCGCGATGACGACCTCCTGTCGCGCGGGCGGCGGCGGTCCCGGCGGCGCGGCCGGCCCGGCAACGTGGATCGTGCAGCCGGCGAGCAGCAGCATGCCCCAAGCGCGCATGATCCATCGTAACGTACGGACGCGCACCCGCGGTCTGGCCTGTGGACCGCATCACGCGGTTCTCCCACCAGCGCGGCTCCGCGACGAGCTACGCTCGGCGCGTTGCAGCGAGCCGCGGGGCATCGACTCGGAGCGCGCGCGTGAGCGCGCGCCGTCGTGGCGGGCTGTTCGTGCCCGGTGGCGTCGCGGCGCTCGCCGGCTGCGGTGGTCTCGCCGCGGCCGGGCTGATGCTCGAAGCCGGCGCGCGTTGGTGGGGCGCCTGGCGGTGGAGTCCATACGCCGCGATCGTCGGCGCGTTCGCCTGCTTCGCGCTCGCCGCCGTGCAGGCCCGTCGCGCGAAGGCGGGACGCCGCCCGGTGCAGCGACCGGCGCGCGCGGTGACCCGCCGCAGCCTGCGCCCGGCGCTGATCATCTTCCACGTCGGTGGCGTCGGGTTCGGGGCGCTCGCCGGCTACGGAGCGTACCTGCTGCACCAGCGCGACACCGGGCCGCACGTCGCGGTGACCGTGACCCGCTGCGAGCTGGTGGATCCGGGGCCGCAGTCCGACACCGGGCCGCACGACTACTGCTACGGCCACTGGACCTACGAGGGGCGCAGCTACGTCGACAAGTACGTCCAGGGCGCCGGCCTCGACGACGAGGGCCACGTCCTCGACGCCACGCTGCACGGCGACACCGCGTACAGCCGCGACCTGGAGACGCCGCTGATCCTGCTCGGCGTGTTCGGCACGGCCAGCTTGCTGCTCGCCGGGCTGAGCGTGGCGACGTGGCGGCGCTGGCGCCGCGCCCCACCGGCGTGACGGCTCGGTCGCGCAGGCAGGGATCCGGCGCCAGCCGGCAACTGGACAGGTCACGCTCGGCGACCACCGTGCTATGGTGCCTGTGATGCGCTCGAGCTCGTTGCCCCGTCGCTGGTGGCGCCGCTTCTAGAAGCGGCACGAGACCCGTCTGCATTTCCTCTTGCCGCCGACCTTCGGTGGCAAGTCACGTGCGCCGAGGCCGGCATTTCGGAGCACGCCATGACCCCTCGCATCCTCACCGGAGACACGCCGACCGGCCGCCTGCACCTCGGGCACTACGTCGGCTCGCTCGAGAACCGCATCCGCCTGCAGCGCGACCACGCCTGCTACCTGCTGATCGCGAACATCCACGCGTTCACGACGCGCGCGGCGCACCCCGACGACATCCGGCGCGACACGCTCGAGATCGTGCGCGACGAGCTGGCGGCCGGCATCGATCCCGAGCGCGCGACGTTCGTCGTGCAGTCCGAGATCCCGGCGATCGCCGAGCTGACGGTCCTGCTCGCGATGCTGATCCCGTACTCGCGCGTGATGCGCAACCCGACGCTCAAGGCCGAGATCCACGGCAAGCAGCTCGCCGATCGCTACAGCTTCGGGTTTCCGCTCTACGCGGTCGGCCAGTGCGCCGACATCCTCGCGTTTCGCGCGCACGTCGTACCGGTCGGCGAGGACCAGACCCCGCACGTCGAGATGACGCGCGAGGTGGCGCGCCGCTTCGGCCAGCTGTACTGCGGGGTGGCGCCGGAGACGGCCGACGTGGACCACGAGCGCGCGGGCAACATCTTCCCGATCCCGCAACCGCTGATCGGCCGCGTCGCGCGGCTGCCGGGCATCGACGGCGTCGAGAAGATGTCGAAGAGCCGCGGCAACGCGATCTACCTGTCGGACTCGACCGACGAGATCCGCAACAAGCTGGCGCGCCTGTACACCGGCCGCCAGTCGCCGACCGAGCCCGGCGATCCCGACAACGCGCTGTTCCAGTACGTGCGCGCGTTCATCCCGGATCGGGACCGCGTGCGCGAGCTGGCCACGCGCTACGCCCGCGGCGACGACCTCGGCGATGGCGCGATCAAGGCCGAGGTGGCGGCGGCGATCGACGCGCTGGTCGCGCCGATGCGCGAGCGCCGCGCGGGCATCACCGACGCCGCCGTGCTCGAGATCCTCCGCGAGCACACGCGGCGCGCGAACGCGGTCGCCGACGACACGCTCGCGCGGGTGAAGGCGGCGATGCGGCTCGACTTCGGGCCGCGGCGGCTCGCGAGCGAGTAGACCGGGCTGGCGCGACTTGCCATACTCGCGGCGATGGCGCGCCGCCGACGACTGCCGGGTCGCTGGAAGCTCGGCGTGCTCGCCGCGCTCGCGCTCGGCCTCCTGATCTGGCGGATCGAGGACGCGCGGCAGCCCGGCACCTGGCAGCGCGTGTTCGCGACGCGCGAGGGCCAGATCGGCGACCTCACGGCGACCCGCATGCGGATCCGCGCGGACTCGCGGTTCGTCGCGCTGCCGCATCCGTCGGCGCTCGGCCGCATGGTCGAGGTCCGTCACGGCGACCGCGCGGTGATCGCGGAGGTGCTCGACGTCGGTCCGTGGAACGTCGACGACGCGTACTGGGAGCACGACGCGCGGCCCGCCGCGGAGCTCGGTCGCGGCGCGTATCGCACGCCGGTGAACACCGCCGGCATCGATCTCTCGGATCCGGTGTTCGCGGAGCTCGGCATGCGCGACAACGACATCGTCGAGTGGCGGTTCGTGCGGCGCGGCTTCACGCTGCTACCGCGGCTGTGACTCGCCGGGCAGGCCGTACACGCGCTGGGGCTCGGCGATGCCCTTGAGCTCGTGCGAGCCGAGATCGTCGAACGTGCCGTCGGCGAGCGCCGCGAACGGCTCGGACAGCACGACCGCGCGGCCGAGCTTGCTCGCCGTGCCCTCGAGGCGCGCCGCCGTGTTGATCGCGCTGCCGATCGCGGTGAAGTCGAGGCGCGACGTCGAGCCGATGTTGCCGTACGCGATCTCGCCGACGTGAAGCGCGAGGCCGATGCGCCAGCTGCTGGCGCGCTCGGCGTTGAGCGCGGCGAGCGCGGCGAGCGTCTCGTGCGCGGCCGCCAGCGCGGCGTTGCACGCGGCGCGCTCGCCCTCCGCGATCGGAAAGATCGCGAGCAGGCCGTCGCCGATGAACTTCAGCACCTCGCCGCCGTGGCGCGCGATCGCGGGCACCTGGCACTCGAACACGTCGTTGATGATCGTGATGATCTCTCGCGGCGGGCGCGTCTCCGACGCCGCGGTGAAGCCGCGGAGATCGGAGAACCAGATCGCGGCGCGGATGGTTTCGATATCGCCGCGCAAGATCCGGCCCGCGAGCACGCGCTCGCCGGAGATCGCGCCGACATAGGTGTTCAGGATCGTCGTCGCGGTGCGCCGCAGGGCCCAGATCTCGGCGAGCCGTGCGAGCGGCCGCGCGATGCGGCGAAGCGACTCGAGCTCGGCGTCGGCGAGCGGGCGGTCGCACGCGATCGACAGCACCTGCACCTCGTCCTTGACGAACGGCAGCGGGAAGCAGACGTAGTCGACGCAGCCGCGCGCCGCGAAGTCGCGGATCGCCTGGTAGCCGTGGTCGGGCTCGCCCGCGCGCCACCGCCACTCGCGGTTGTGGTTCGCGCACCGTGCGATGGGGCTGTGCTGGAAATCCACCGACTGCGCGGTCTCGTAGGTGAGCTCGGCGACGCGCGTGACCTTGCCGCGCTCCCAGATGAACGCGCGCCCTGCGACGTTGGGGTGGATCGTCGTCACGAACACGCCGAGCCGCATCAGCGCGATGCCGGAGCCAGCGATGTCGCGCCCGAGGCGGTCGGCGATCTCGGGAGGCGTCGCACCGGGGGCGCCATCGACCAGCCACTCGAACAGCATGTCGAGCGTTGCCACGTCGCCATCCTACCGTAGTTCGAGGTAACAACTGTATCGGACCGCCGACATGGGCCAGCCCATCTCCATCGAGGAAGCGATCGCGCGCGCGAAGGCCGGCGATGCCGAGGCGCAGTACGCGCTGAGCGCGGCGCTGCACCAGGCCGGCAAGCTCGACGAGAGCCTCGACTGGCTGCGCCTCGCGGCGTCTCGCGGCCTCGTGCCGGCGCGGCTCGCGCTCGCCGCGCTGCTGATGGACGGGCAGGGCTGCCCGCGCGACCTGCAGCAGGCCGGCGACCTGCTGCGACCGCTCGCCGCGAGCCACGTCCAGGCCAATCTCCTGCTCGCCGAGCTGCACGGGTTTGCCGCGCTGCGGGTCGGCGATCGCGAGACCGGGCTGCGTCACCTGCTCGCAGCGGCACGCATGGGCGACGCCGGCGCGCGCCGCCAGCTCGCGCTGCTCGCCGCTTGCCATCGCCGCTCGGACCTCGTCGCGACGGCGGGCGTCGACTGGCGGGCGCTCGAAGCCGCGCTGCCGCAGCTCGCCGGCGACCTCCCGCTGCCTGCTGCCGAGACGCTGCACGGATCGCCGCTGGTTCGCAGGCTGCCCGCGGTGCTCCCTCCGGTCGTGCTCGATGCGCTGATCGAGCTCGCCGCGCCGCTCGTGCGCCGCTCCGAGGTCGTCGACGCGCGCACCGGCGAGACCCGCGCCGATCCGATGCGGACCAGCTCGCACGTGACGTTCGCGCCGCGCCAGCACGATCACGTGCTCGAGGCGATCGAGCAGGGCATCGCCCGCATCTCGGGCCTGCCGGCGCTGAACGGCGAGTTCGTGCAGATCCTTCGCTACCGCATCGGCGAGGAGTTCCGCCCGCACGTCGACTACTTCAACGAGACCGGCGAGGCCGCGTACCGCTCGCTCGCCGACGGCGGCCAGCGCGCGCAGACCGTGCTGCTCTACCTGAGCGACGACTACGCGGGCGGCACCACCGCGTTCCCGAAGCTCGGGCTCGACATCCGGGGCCGCCGCGGCGACGTGCTGCACTTCCACAACCTCGACGCCGACGGCGTCGGCCACCGCGACACGCTCCACGCCGGCACGCCGGTGACCGGCGGCGAGAAGTGGCTGCTGTCGAAGTGGATCCGCAGCGAGCCGTATCCGCCGCGGCTCGCCTGGTAGTCACTTCGAGGTGTCCGCGAGCAGCATCGCCGGCGGCGGATCGCCGGTCAGCGTGCCGAGGAACGCGGCGAGGTCGGCGCGGTCCTGCGCGCTCAGCGTCAGCGGCTGGAGCAGCGGGTCCTTGACGATGCCGGTCGAGCCGGGATCGCCGCCGCCCTGGGCGTAGAACTGGAGCACGTCGTCGAGCGTCGCGAGCGCGCCGTCGTGCATGAACGGCGCCGACTGCGCGACGTTGCGCAGGCTGCGCGTGCGGAACTGGCCCTGCTGGCTCGCGTCCTGGGCGAGCCCGGTGAGCTTGCCGGTCGCCGTGTCGTCGGAGAACGCGCCGCTGGTGTTGAACGCGCTCGCGAGCAGCGGCGGCAGATCGCTGTACCGGCCGAGGTCGGTCGCGGGCACGTGCGTGCCGGACTGCGGGACGACGAGCGCGTGGAACTTGTGGTCGGTGAAGTCCGGCCCCGAGTGGCACTTCGTGCAGCCGCTCGCGAGGAACAGCTTGAGGCCGTGGATCTCGCTCGCGGACAGCGCGGCGCGATCGCCGGCGACGAGCTGATCGAAGCGCGAGTTGCCCGAGACGAGCTCGCGCTCGTACGCCTGGATCGCCTTGCCGTAGTTCGCGAAGATCCGGTCGACGATCGCCTTGTCGGCCGCCGCCATGCCGTCGTAGCTGGCCTGCCCCGGCTTGCCGGTCGCCGGGAACCGCGACGCGTCGGTCGCCGCCGGATCGAGCGAGGGATCGAGCGCGACCGGGAAGATCGCGTTGTACTCGGTGCGGTACTTGTTCCACAGCAGGTGCGCGATCGCGAGGCGCGTGCTGTTCATCAGCTTGCCGTTCTCGGCGACGGCGAGCGGCAGCGACCACTGGGAGTCGAAGCGCCCGCCCCAGTTCGTCCACGTGTAGTACGACGAGTTGACGACGCCGAGCGCGTTGCGCGTGCCGTAGTCGGTGCCGAGCGAGACGTTGTTCGGCGACGTGCGCTGATCGTCCATCTGCATCGCGCCCGCGGTGTGGCACGACGCGCACGCGACCTTGCCGGTCTCGCCGACCATGCCGAGCGCGCTCGGGTCGGTGTCGTCGCCGACCGCGAGCGCCCCGGAGTAACTCTTGTCGAAGAACAGCATCTGGCCGAGCGCCGCGGCCGCGGCGCTGTCGGCGTACGCGTTCGTCGTGTCGGCGGGGACCGCGGGCAGCGGCGACAGCTGCGCGATCGCCGCCAGCTCGTCCGGCGTCAGCGCGTTCGGATCGGCATCCGGCGCGCCGTCGATCGGCGGCGGCGGCGGCGAGTCCGGCGGCGCCTTCGTGTTGCTTCCCCCACACGCGAACAGACCCATCGCGACCATCCACCCTGTTCTCATGGCGCCCGCGTGAAGCAACCCGCGTGCCGCGGGCGTGCTCGTCGAGGAGGCCAGGCGGCCGGCAGCGCTCGCCGGCAAGGATTGCCCGGATCCGGGCAATCCTTACCGGAGCGCGACGCCGTCAGTGACGGTAGGCCAGTCCGAGCGTGGTCGCGCCGTTCTCGGTGTCGGAAACGAGCTCGTAGCGGGCAAACGTAGCCAGCCAGCCGCGCTGGATGCGGATCAGATCGAGACCGAGCACGCCGCCGAAGAAGGCGCCCGTGCGAGTCGTGGCATCGCTCTCGACGTGGATCCCGCCCTGGAGGCCCGCCCAGAAGCGGTCTTGGATGCGGTACTGGAGAAAGGGGCCGAGGTCGATCGCCTCGAACGTCACGTCGCGTTTGTTCGTCACGGTGTCGCTCCCGGGCAGCGACTCGACGGCGAGGTGCAATCCTGCGCGCGCCGAGCTGCGATGCTCGTACCCGACCTCGATCACGAAGTTGGGGCCGAGTACCGAGTCGCTGACCCTTGCTGACGCCGCGGTGCGATCGATCGTCCCGAACGTGCCACCTGCGGCCACGGTGAACGCGAACCGGAACAGTGAGTGCGGGCTCGTGATCGGATCCGCAAGGCTGTGTGGCGTGGTGTCGCGGAACGCTTGCACGAACGCATCGTCGGGGAGAGCTCGCACCTGCTCACCCTCCGCGGCGCGTTGGATCGGGACGGTCGTTGGCTTGCGGCCAAGCACGTCGAACGCGCGCTGCGTGGCGTCGGCAGGACCGTCCATCGCGATCACCGCACGCGAGAGGTCGAGCTCCGCGAGCACTGCGGGCATCTGATCGATCGTCAGATCGCGAACCGCGGCCGCAGCCGTCAGATCGGAGAGAGGAGGACGCCCGAGGTCGACGTCGTCTTCGACATGATTGGCGATCGCGCTCTCGGTCAGAGAGGTCAGACGCATGAGGGTGCGGGCGCGGGCGATCACGAACAACCGCGCAGCCGTCGCGTTGTCGGCGTGTAACTGCGCGAGCCGCTCGGCAAGCACCTTCACGGCCCGGTCTGCCTGACTCGCATCGATCCGACCTGTGAGCACGTACCTCGTCGACAGTCGCGCCTCGGCAAGCCGAGCGGTGACGTCGTAGCTCGCACCGAGTTGCTCTCGGACGTCGCTCGCGATCTCCGAGAGCAGCTGCGCCGCGACGAGCTGCGCTGCGCGCCCGCCCGCGTGGGCCGGCATCGCAATGGTCAATGCGACCTGAGTGAGATCGTCGGGCGTGGCGATCGACGCCGGCCGCAACCGGGCGGGCGGGGAGGCGCGGTCCGGTGCGCGGCCTGCCCAGTCGGCGAACAGATAGTCGATCCAGCGGTCCGCAAGCGCAGCATCGAAGTTACCGGCGACGATCATGGTCGCGTTGCCCGGTGTGTAGTGCTCCGCGCGGAAGCGCACGGCATCGTCATAGGACAGCGTGTCGTCCGCCTGACGCAGTGATCCGGCCTTCACGTAGGGGTGGTCGTCACCGAACATCGCCGCTCGCCACGCTCGGGTCACGGCGGCGCGCTCGTCGACCGAGGCGTGCGCGCGCCTGATGAACACGTCCGCATCTTCGTCGTATCGGCCGTCGCGGACCCAGCGGCGAAGCCCGGCCAGCAAGTAGTCGAGCTGGTTGCTCGTGCCGCGCACGTGAAAGGTCGTGTGGTCGGTCTCGACGTCGACGCGCTCCGATCCGCCGGCGGTCTCGAACAAGAGCAAGTCTTTCACGAAGCGCAGGTCCCACTTCAGCTCGCGGGCCGCGAGCAGTGAGACGCCGCGCTTTCCGGCCGGCTCGTCGCCGCTGCCGGTACGAAACACCATGCGGATGTCGAGCGTGGGCACCGACGTGGTCGGGATCTGCACGATCACGAGACCGTTCGAGAGGCGCCGAATTCTCACACCGGGGATCGTCGTCGGCACGGCAGTCTTCATCGGATGCTGCGCGTCGTCCGGATTGGCAGAGAGGTTACGTATCGTGCGATCGTCCACGCTCGCGCCGAGCGCGACGCGTTGCCCGGACTTCTTCGCGCCACTCGGGCGCAACGAGATCGCGGTCGCTAGCGAGTATCGGAGTCTGTGACTGAGCTCGATCGCGTCGGGGCGCGTCAGCTCGAGTACGCCGGCGATCGACGCCTGCATCTCCAGCTTCGGGTCTCGGCCGTTTGCCGCGAGTGCGGCCAGCAGAGGGTCGCGCTCGTGTGCGTCCGCGAGCAAGGCGTAGGCGCGGAACAGCGCGGCCTGTTGGGTCTTTCCGAAGCCGAGCGCATCCAGCTCCTTGACTTCCTTCTTTTCGAACTGCCGAGGCAGCGCGTCGAGTGCGCTGTCGACGCTGTTGACGATGTGTGCGTAGGTGTCGGAGCCTGCGGCGACGACTGCCAGGCCGATCATCGGCGCGCGCGTGTCTCCGAGCTCGATCACGGTCGCATTGCCATCGAGCTCGGCGTCGGTCATCTCCGCCGCAGCGGACAGGATCGCGCGGTACTTCGCCCTCAGCTTCGGATCCTCGGGGGACGGCCATGCGAGGACGAGCGTGGCATCGTCCACGGGCGCCGGGATTTCGATCGCGTGAGGCTTGAAGATGGGCGGCGTGACGGGATGCGAGCTCGGGAGGCCGCGTCGCGTCACGCGCGCGAGCTGCTTTGCGAGGCCCGCTTCGATACGCGCTCGGGTGACATCGCCGGACACGACGATCACCGCGTCATCGATCGCGTAGTGATCGTCGGCGAACGCACACGCCTGAGCGCGCGTGATCGCGCCCACGCTGTCGAGCGTTCCGACGACGCGGCGGTGATAAGGGTGATCCTCGGGGTAGAGCGCCTGGAGGATCGCGCCCTGTACGTCGAATGCCCATTCGCGCTCCCGGATCTCGTTCTCGACCACGCTGCGCTCGCGCTGGAACTCGCGGTCGTCGATCGAGCTGCACCGTGCAGTCAGGCGCGCGGCCTCGATGGCGAGTAGCTCGTCGAGCCGGCTCGGCTGTGCCCGCGCCACGAACACCGTGGCGTCGAGTGTCGTGGTGGCGTTGAAGTAGGACGCGATGCTCGCAAGCCGAGTCGAGATCGGTCGATCCTCGACCAGCTTGTCGAACATCAGGTGCTCGACGAGGTGAGCCATCCCGGCGCGATCCGCCGGGTCGTCGACCGCACCGACCTGATACCGCATCGTCACCTGCACGTTTTCGGCGCGGGGATCGGAGACCACGACCACGCGCAACCCGTTGGTAGCGGTGAACGTCTCGATCCCGAGGCCGAGCGTCGTGGTACGCGGCGGAGCCGGCGGGACGTGCGTCGCCGTCAGGCACCCGAGGAGGAGCGAGCAGGCGGCTGCGGCCTTCACATCCTCGATTATGTCAGGGGTGGGGCACCACCGCGCCGCCCTTCATCACCCACGTGACGTGCTCGAGCGCGGTGATGTCGGCGAGCGGATCGCGGTCGACCGCGACGAGGTCGGCATACAAGCCCGGCGCGATCACGCCGACGCCCGAGTGCGCGCAGGTCTTCGCGTCGGGCCGGCAGTAGGGATCGAGGAGCTTCGCCGCGACCGACGTCATCGCGCGCACCACGGCCGCGGGCGGCATGCCGGCGTCGACCATCAGCTTGGCCTCGGCGGCCGGGTTCATCGTCCACGGGAACGCGCCAGCATCGGTGCCGAACACGATCCGCACGCCGCGCCTGAACGCGCGCGCGAGCGCCGCCTTGTGGGCCGGGATCATGAACGCGCGCGGGGTCGGGCCGAGCTTGTGCTGCTCGTAGCGGTACGCGAGCATCGTCGGGCACCACGCGACGTGCTGCGCGACCATGCGGGCGATCAGATCGTCGGTGAGCCCTTGCCCGTGCTCGATCGAGTCGACGCCCGCACGCAGCGCGGCGTCGATGCCGTCCCAGCCGTTCGCGTGCGCCGCGACCTTGACGCCGAGCCGGTGCGCCTCGTCGACGATCGCGGCCGCCTCGATCGCGGTGTAGTTGACCGTGCTGCGCACGGGGCGGTCGGCGCGCCGCGTCTCGTACGGCGCGTGATCGGCGTAGAACTTGATCCAGTCGGCGCCGTGCGCGACCTGCTCGCGCACCGCCTTGCGCACGCCGTCGACGCCGTCGGCGGTCTGCACGCCGATCGGCAGCGTCAGCTCCCAGTTGTAGCCGCGCCCCGCGAGCGGATACATCCCGGTCGGCGCGAGCGCGCGCGTGGCGACCGTCATCCGCGGACCGGGCACCACGCCGCGCGCGATCGCGGTCTTGACGTCGACGTCGGCGTACATCGCGCCCTCGGTCTCGAGGTCGCGGATCGAGGTGAAGCCGTAGCCGAGCGCCTTCTTCGCGTTCGCGGTGGCCTCGATCGTGCGATACGCGGTGCTCTTCTCGAGCAGGATCGCGTCGTAGACGCCGGGCCCGACGTCGTCGTCGAGGAACACGTGCGTGTGCGCGTCGATGAGACCGGGCAGCAGCGTCGCGCCGCCGAGATCGATGACGGTCGCCTTGGGGTACTTCGCGGCGAGCTCCGCGGCCGGCGCGATCGCGACGATCCGGTCCCCGTCGACGGCGATCGCGATGCCATCGCGCGCGCGATCGGCCACGCCGTCGAGCACGTGCGCGGCCTTGATGATGATCGGCGACGCCTCGGCCGACGCGGCGAGGGCGACGCACGCGAGCACGATCCGCAGCAGCATGCGCGGATGTTACAGCCGGCGCGAGCGCGACAGGAACCGCCGCAACCAGCTCCGCGGTGCCGTCTCCTCCTGAGGCGGCTCGGAGATCGCGCGCATCGGCCGCGTGATCGCGAGCAGCTTCGAGACGCCGCTCGCCTCGGTGCCCGGCTTCTGCGAGAACACCCAGTTGCACCAGTCGATCACGTGGCGGTTGTCGACGCGGTTGCCGGGCTGATCGATCACGCCGCTCAGCGCGTCGCGGATGTCGGCAGCGGTCTGCCAGCGCCGCACCGGATCGCGCTCGAGCGCGGTCATCACGATCGCGTCGAGCTCGGGGCTGACGCGCGGGTTCGCGCGCGACGGCGGCGGGATCGGAAGCTTGCGCACCCTCGTCATCGTCTCGAAGTCGTCGGGCGCCTCGAACAGGCGCCGGCTCGTCAGCAGCTCGTACGCGACGACGCCGAGCGCCCACAGGTCCGCGCGCTCGTCGAGCTTGCCGCCGATGTACTCGGGCGCGACGTAGCTGAACTTGCCCTTGATCACGCCCTCGCCGGTCTGGGACGTCGTCGTCCTCGCCTTGGCGAGCCCGAAGTCGATCAGCTTCACGAGCCCGGACTCCGACAGGATGATGTTCGCGGGCGAGACGTCGCGATGGATGATCCCGAGCGGGGTGCCGTGCTCGTCGCACACGTTGTGCGCGTGATCGAGTGCATCGCAGACCTGCGCGACGATGTTGAGCGCGATCTCCGTCGGGACGGTGCCGACCGTCGCCGCGACGTGCTCGACGAGCTCCTTGAGCGTCGGGCCGGGCACGTACTCGATCGCGATGTAGTAGGTCGGTCCGAGGTTTCCGGATTCGTAGACGCCGGCGATGTTGGGGTGGTCGAGGTACTTCGTGATGCGCGCCTCGTGGGCGAACGCCGCCCGCAGCTCCTTGCGCGCGGCGACGCTGGGGAGCAGCCGCTTGAGCGCGACGAGCTTCGTCGAGCCATCCGCGGCGGTCACCTCCGCGAGATGCACCGAGGACATCCCGCCCTGCCCGAGCTCGTCGATCAGCTTGTACGGCCCGAAGCTCGCCGCCCGGTCGCTCTTCACGGTCCGATTGTA
>JBLMXA010000519.1:0-13965 GCA_050257515.1 Acidobacteriota bacterium
GAATTCTGGCGCTGCTGCTGGTCGAGCTGTTGAATGCGCTGCTGCTCGGCCTGTTGTCTCTGCTGTTGCTCGGCCTGTTGCCTGCGCTGTTGCTCGCCTTGTTGCCGCTGCTGCTGGTCGATCTGCTGTCTGCGCTGTTGCTCGGCCTGCTGGCGCTGCTGCTGCTCGCCCCGCAGGCGCTGCTGCTCGGCCTGCACGCGGCGGCCCTCGTCGGCGGCGCGCTGCTGCTGATCGCGGATGCGCTGCGCGTCCTCGGCCTTGCGGCGGTCGAGGTCGAGCTGGCGGCGCTGCTGGTCCTGCTGCGCGCTGCGTCGCTGGGCCTCGAGGCGGCGGTCCTGCTCGGCGCGCGTGCGCTGCTGCTCGTCGCGCTGCCGCCGCGCCTGGTCGTCGCGCGCGCGCTGTTCCTGCTGCTGGCGCGCGACGCGCTCCTGGTCGATCCGCCGGCGATCGGCCTCGGCCTTGCGCTGCGTGTCGGCGAGCCGACGCTGCTCGTCGGCGACACGACGGCGGTCCGCATCGGTGCGCGCGCGCGCCTGCTCCGTCTCGACCTGCCGGCGCTGCGCCTCGATCCGCTGCGTCTCGGCCGCCTGTGCGCGCTGCGCGTCGTAGATGCGGCGCTGCGCGTCGACGAGCCGTTGGTCGTCCTGGCGCTGCACCTGCACGCGTCGCTCGATCAGCGGGCGGACCTGCTGCGCGCGCTGCCGCCGCTGGTCCCACTCGCTCGCGCGCGCCCGCGCGTGCTGCTCGGCCTCGGCGCGGCGCTGGGGATCGAACCTGCCGACCTCGACCGGATCGGGACGCGCGCGCGTGAACGCGACCTCGTTGCGCCGCATCCAGTCCTCGCTCGGACCCGCCGGCCAGTACGTGTTCTCGTAACGGTGATAGCGCGCGATCGGCACGCTGTGCTCGATGTAGCGGCGGTGATCGCGCACGACGTAGTGACGGCGGACGTCGACCGAGAACAGCACCGTCGGCGTCACGAACCGCCAGTACTGATCCGGCACGTAAGTCTCGGCTCCGTACCCGCACGGTGCCCAGCCGACGTAGTCATCGCCCTGCCGCCACGTCACCCACGCGGGTCCCCACGTCGTGTCCGGCACCCACACCCAGCGGTTCACGAAGATCCAGCGGCCGTAGTGAGACGTCGCCCACCCGAACGGATCGTAGGACACCCATGTCGGCCCGTAGTCGCTGCTCACCCAGTAGCCGTTCGAGTACGGCACGTAGCTGGTCTCCTCGGGCGCGAACACCCAGCCGTACGTCTGGTCGTCGTACCAGGTGCCGTACGGCTCGAGCTGATCGTAGAACACGTCGACGTTCGCGACCGGCTCGCCGACGACCGGCTGGGCCACCGGCTCGACGGCCGGCTCGTCGTAGACCGGAGGCGGCGCGGTCTCCGCCGGCGCCGGAGGCACGACCGGCTCGACGGTGCGCTCGGGCGCCGGTAGTTCTTGCGCCGGCGGTGGCGTGACTTCTGCCTGCGGCGTGGTCGGTTCTTGCGCGGGCGCGGGCGCAGGGGGCGGCACTTCCTCGCGGTGTCCGCGTTGCTCGCGCGAGCAACCGACGAGGGCGAGCGTCGCGATCAGGAGCTGATGGATGCGCATGGGCAGACCTCTCGGCGAGTCCGCTCGATCCAAAGCATCCTGCATGCCAGCGATCCGCGCAGCGCCTGCGCGCGCGTGCGTTACCGAGCCGGGTAGACCCGCTCGACGTACTCGCGCAGCATCCGCCGCGTCGTGAACCTCGTCGCCATCGTGCGCAGCGACGCGCGCATGCGGCGGATCCACGCGCGCGGGATGCCCTGCGCGTCGCGGTCGTAGAACGCGGGCACGACCTCGCGCTCGAGCAGCGAGTAGAGCGCCGCGGCATCGCGCGCGTCCTGCGCTCGCTCGTCGCCGGTGCTCTCGCTCGCGATCGCCCAGCCGTTGGCGCCGTCGAACGCCTCGGCCCAGAACCCGTCGAGCACGCCGAGGTTGATCGCGCCGTTGAGCCCGGCCTTCATCCCGCTCGTCGCGCTCGCCTCGAGCGGCGGGCGCGGCAGGCTCACCCAGACGTCGCAGCCGGCGACGAGCTGCGCGGCGGTCGCCATGTCGTAGTCCTCGAGGAACGCGACGTGCGTCGCCGCGAGCTCGACGTTCTTGAGCGCGAACACGCGTTGCACGAACTGCTTGCCGCCGTCGTCGTTCGGGTGCGCCTTGCCGGCGATCACGACCTGCAGCCTGCGCGGACCGCGCAGCAGCGCGAGCGCGCGGCCCGGATCCTGGACGAGCAGGTGCATCCGCTTGTACGCGGCGAGCCGGCGCGCGAACCCGAGCGTGAGCACGGACGGATCGAACGTGCTCGCCGCGCCCTCGGCATACGCGATCGGCTCGCCGCGCGCGAGCCGGTCGGTGATCGTCTTGCGGCGCACGTACTCGACGAGGCGCGCGCGCAGCGCGGTGCGAACGGCCCACAGCTCCTCGTCGGGGATCTGGTCGAGCCCGGCCCAGTCGTCGCGCGCCTCCCAGCCGCGGCCGAGGTGGCGATCGAGCAGCGCGCGCATCGGCTCCGCCATCCACGTCGGCAAGTGGACGCCGTTCGTGATGTGGCCGATCGGCACGTCCTGGGCGCTGCGCCCGGGCCACAGGTGCTGCCACATCGCGCGGGCGACGTCACCGTGCTTGCGGCTCACCGCGTTGGCGCGGCGCGACGTGCGCAGCGCGAGCTCGGTGACGCCGAACTGGGTCGGCGGCTCGCTGGCGGCGCGGCCGAGCGCGAGCAGCGCGTCGTGATCGGCGCCGAGCACGCGCGGAAACGCCAGCAGCTCGTCGAGCTGAGCGACGTGATAGTGCTCGTTGCCCGCCGGCACCGGCGTGTGCGTCGTGAACACGACGCGGTTCCGCGCCGCCGCGAGCGCGTCGTCGAAGCTGAGCGCGCGAGCGCGCCCTTCGCGAAACAGCTCGACCGTCGCGAGCGCGGCGTGGCCCTCGTGGAGATGGATCACGGCCGGATCGATTCCCATCGCGCGCATCGCGCGGACACCTCCGATCGCGAGCATCGCGTACTGCATGAGCCGGAACGCGCGGTCGCCGACGTAGAGCGTCGACGTGATGAAGCGGCTGATCGGATCGTTCTCGGGCAGGTTCGTGTCGAGCAGGAACAGCGGGATCCGGCCGACCTCCACCCGCCAGATGCACGCGACGACCGAGCGCCCGCGAATGTCGACGCGCACGATGCGCGGCGCGCCGGCGTCGTCGACCACGAGCTGCAGCGGCAGCTCCTCCGCCGTCGACTCCGTCCAGTACTCGTGCTGCCAGCCCGAGCGATCGAGCCGCTGGCGGAAGAACCCGCGCCGGTAATAGAGCCCGAACGCGACGAGCGGCAGCGCCGCGTCCGAGGCCTCCTTCAACCAGTCGCCGACGAGCACGCCGAGCCCACCCGAGTAGATCGGCAGCGACGCGTGGAGCCCGTACTCGGCGCACAGAAACGCGATCGGATGCTCGACGCTCGCCACCTCGGGCGACGCACATGGCCGCGCGAGCTCGTGCTCGAGCGCTGCGTCCAGCGCGCGGATGCGCGCGATCAGCGTCTCGTCGCGCTCGGCCGCGGCCAGGCATGCCGGCGAGGTATCGCGCAGCAGCTTGACCGGGTTGTCTCCGCACGCATCCCAGCGCGCCGGATCGATCGCGCGGAACACGCTGCTGCCCTGCGGCTGCCAGCTCCACCACAGGTTGAGCGCGAGCCGGGCGAGCGGCGCGAGCTCGTGCGGAAGGCGCGCGGCGATGTCGAGATACGTGGCCACGGGTCGAGCGAGTTGCACCTCGCGTGCCAGGAATCACGCACGTTCTGCGTACGAATTGCGGTGACACTTCTCGCCGCTCGCGGTGTTACACCGCTGTCCGTCACCGCCCGTGCCCGTCGATCCGGCCAGTTACTACGCGAAGTATGGACCGATGGTGTTCCGGCGCTGCCGGAAGCTGCTCGGTGACGAGCAGGCCGCGCGAGACGCCATGCACGACGTGTTCATCCAGGTCCTGACCCGCGCCGACGCGCTCGCGGACGACGCGCCCTCATCTCTCTTGTTCCGGATCGCCACCAACGTGTGCCTCAACCGCATCCGCACCCGCAAGCGCCGCCCCGAGGATGGCGATCCGGACCTGCTCGGCGAGATCGCCGCGGCCACCGATCCGGCCGCGCGCAGCGCCGCGCGCGCCATGCTCGACGCGCTGTTCCGCCAGGAGCCGCACGACAGCGCCGTGATCGCGGTGCTCCACCTCTACGATCAGATGACGCTCGAGGAGGTCGCCGCCGAGGTCGGCATGTCGGTGTCGGGCGTGCGCAAGCGGCTCGCGCGGCTGCGCGAGAAGCTCCATTCCATGGAGGTCTCACCGTGACTCCTCTCCCCGATTGGCTCGTCGAGCGCGCCGCGCTCGACGAGGTGCCGGCCGCGTGCCGCGAGCGCATCGCGCGCGCCGACGCCGGCGAGCTCGCCGAGCGGATCGCCGCGCTGCGCGATGACGACGCGCGCGAGCTGCAGGCGCACCCCGCCGTGCCGGCCGTCGCGCAGATCGAGGCCGGCATCGCGCGCGAGACGCGACGGCGTGCGATCCGCCGGCGCCGCACGCTCGCGCTCGCGGTCGGCGTCGCGTCGACGTGCGCGGCGATCCTGATCGTCGTCCACGTCACGGGTCACCGCGCCGCGCCCGGCGTCTCGCAGCCGTCGATCGTCGACGACGGCACGCGCGTGAAGGGCCAGCCGCGCCTGATCGTGTTCCGCCAGGCCGGCGATCACGCCGAGCGCCTCGAGCAGGACTCGCTCGTCCATCCCGGCGACGTGATCCAGCTCCGCTACAACGCCGGCGGCAGGCGCTACGGGGTCATCGCGTCGATCGATGGCGCCGGCGCGGTGACGCTGCACTTCCCCGCCCACGAGGACGCTCCGCCCGAGGCGACCGCGCTCGCGCCGGAGACGACGTCGCTGCCCGAGGCGTTCTCGCTCGACGACGCGCCGCGCTTCGAGCGGTTCTTCTTCGTCACCGCGAACGAGCCGATCGATCTGCCGGCGAGCCTCGCCGCGCTGCGCGAGCTCGCCCAGCGCGCCGACAGCGCCGATGCCGAGCTCGTGCTGCCCGGTGGACTTCGCCAGTGGTCGCTTCGCCTGCGCAAACCGTGAGGATCACCATGATGCTTCGCCGCCTTCTCGTCCTCGCCTGCGTGATCGCCGCCGCCTTGCCGGCGATCGCCGCGCCGCCTGCTGCGAGCGCGCCGCTCCGCCGCTACGCGCTGATCATCGGCAGCAACAACGGCGGCGGCGAGCGCGAGCGCCTGCGCTACGCCGGCCACGACGCCGCGACGGTCGCCGACGTGCTCCGCCAACTCGGCGGCGTGCGCGACGGCGATCTGTCGCTGCTCAGCGAGCCGGCACCCGCCGACGTCGACACCGCGTTCGATCGCCTCTCGCAGCACGTGCGCGAGAGCCGCCAGCAGGGCGAGCGCGTCGAGCTCGTGCTGTACTACTCCGGCCACTCCGACGAGACCGGCATCCTGATCGGCGGCGCGCACTACGACTACGCGCGGCTGCGCGAGCGCGTGCGCGCGGTGCCCGCGGACGTCCGCATCGCGATCGTCGACAGCTGCGCGTCGGGCAGCTTCACGCGCATGAAGGGCGGCACGAAGATGCCGCCGTTCCTGCGCGACAGCTCGAATCAGGTCGAGGGCTTCGCGTTTCTGTCATCGAGCTCCGCCGAGGAGGACGCGCAGGAGTCCGATCGCATCGGCGCATCGTTCTTCACGTACTACTTCGTGTCGGCGCTGCGCGGCGCGGCCGATCGCAACCACGACGGCAAGATCACGCTGACCGAGGCCTACCAGTTCTCGTACGAGCAGACGCTCGGCCGCACGCAGAACACGCTGCACGGCGCGCAGCACCCGAGCTACGACATGCACCTGTCGGGCACCGGCGACGTCGTGATCACCGATCTGCGCACGCTCGACTCGTCGCTCGTGCTCGGCGCGAAGCTGCGCGGCCACGTCACCGTCGTCGAGACCAGCGGCCGCGTCGCGGTGGAGCTGACGAAGGAGGCCGGCGAGCCGCTGAGCCTGGGCCTGCCGAGCGACACCTACTCGGTCTACGTGACGACCGGCGGCCGCGCGTACGCGGCGACCGTCACGCTCGAGCACGCCGCGTTCGTGCTCGATCCCGATGCGCTGCACCCGGCCTCGCGCGAGGACACCGTCGCGCGCGGCATCTCCGTCGACGAGTCCGACGCCGACGACGATCACGAGCACCATCACCACCACGCGTCGCCGTGGTACCGCGAGATCGCCGCCGGCTTCGGCGGCGGACTTCGCGTCGAGCGCCCGCAGCTGACGCAGCTCGCGCGCATGACCACACCTGCGCCGCCGATGTTCGACGCGCTCGTCACGCTCGGCGGCACGTCGCGAGAGGTCCACGGCGAGCCCGTCGTCGGGGTCGCCGAGAGCGACGACTTCGCGTTCGGCCTCACGCTCGGCGGCACCACCGGGTTCGCGTACGACATGTCGCTCGGCTTCGGTCCCGGCGTGTTCGTCGGCGACAACCTGCAGGTCGGCGCGACCGTCGGCTTCGGCTTCTCCGGCATCACCGGCGGCGTCCTCGACTTCGCGTGGAAGGTGCCGGTCGAGGCGTTCGCGATCCTCGAGCTGTCACCCGAGCTGCATCCGATGGCCTACTTCCGCCAGAGCTACCTGTTCGACACCGACGCGCGCAAGCACGGCTCGTCGATGGCGATGTGGGGCGCCGACGAGGCCGAGGTCGGCACCGGCCTGCGTTTCGGCGGCCACCTCAGCGGCTTCTTCTACGGGAGCATGCGCGAGATGGAGAACGTGAGGTACTGGGGCATCGGCATCGGCGCGGTGCTGTAAGTCAGCCAGCTCGTGGCGGGTTCGGTGACCGGCAACCCGAGTTGCCACGCTGCCCAACGCCCCGGACTAGCAACGCGCGCTGCTGGCACCTCGCTTGCTGGCTCGCCATGGATCATGGCGGACGACAGCGATCGTGACACGGGAGCGTTCTCCGAGATCGAGGAGGCGTTCTTCCGTGAAGGGGATGCGGCGAGCGAGGTGCACGAGATCGAGACGACGTTCGAGCCGCCGCGCGCGAGCCTGTGGTCGCGCCTGTTCAAGCGCACGCCTCGCGCGGCGAGCGAAGCCGAGCACGACGACGACGACTGGGAGTGGAAGGTCGCGATGGCGCGGGCGCGCCACGCGACGTCGCCCGGCATCTAGGTGGCGAGGAAGCGCGCGACCGGCTCGAACACCTGCTCTCGCGCGCGCGTCGCGAGGATCATGTCGCCGTGCGAGTAGCGATCGAGGACGATCAGCTGCTTGTCGGCCGCGCCCCACGCCTCGTACGCCGCCTGCATCGCGTCGACGCGGCCGAGCGGATCGAGCGTGCCGGCGATGAACAGCGCGGGAAGCTCCGCCGCGGGCAGCAGATCGAGCACCGGCGTGTGGCGGTACGTCACGTGGCCGCCCGAGCGCGCCTGCCACGCGCAGAAATCGGCCGCGAGCGGGCCGGGGATGTCGGCGATCACCGCGACCATCGCCTGCGGGATCAGGCCGCGGCGGATCGCGGCGCGCTCGCCTGCGAGCAGGCGGTGCAGCGGCGTGAACACGAGATCGGAGACGAACGCGAGCGAGACCGCGACGAACCGCGCATACACCGTCGGCACGAGACCGCGCGGCAGCCACGCGGCGACGATCATCGGGCCGCGCAGCAGCCACGGCACGCGCAGCCGCGGCGGCGAACCGATGATCACGACGCGGCGGATCTGCTCGCACACGTTGTCGTGCGCGATCGCCGCGTACATCAGCATGCCGCCCATCGAGTAGCCGACGTAATCGAGCTGCGGCGCGCCGGTCTGCCGCCGCACCTCGCCGATCGCGACCGGCAGGTCGTGCTCGACCATGTGATCGAACCGCACGCGCGCGCGGGCGCGCCACGTCCGCATGCGGTGGCCGCTGCGCAGCGTCACCAGCCACACGTCGCGACCCTGCGCGTGCAGGTGGCGCGCGAGCGAGTGATCCGGCACCAGGTCGTTGTTGCGATGGTTCGCGCACAGCCCGTGCACCATCAGCACCGGCGGCCCGACCACGCCCGTCGCGGGCACCGGCAGCCGCCGCAACACGATCGTGCAACCATCCTCGGTCTCGAGCACCTGCTCGTGCGCGTACTCGGCGTGCACGAACAGGCGGCGCTGCCAGTACGCGACGTGCGCGACGACGAGCGCGACGACGACGACGACCGCGAGCGCGATCAGCACGAGGCGCAGTGTGGATCGCTACTGACTTGTAGTCAATACGAGTTACGGGAGCGCGACCGGACCGAACACGAGGTCGGTCGGCGTGAACCCCTCCGGGACCTTGATCGGACCCTGCTCGCCGTCGACGCTGGTCCACGTCGGTGGCTCGCCGGTGAACGCGTTGATCACGAGCACGGCCGTCGTCGCCTTCCTGGCCGCGTCGGGGAGCGGGAGCGCGACCTCGCGGTCCTCCGTGTGAACCGCGCCCGGATCGAGCGCGATGAACGTCATCTGCGCGGTCGCGATCGACGGCACGTCGCCCGACGGGGGCGCGACTAGTAGCCTGACCACGTTCGACGCACCTTGTGGCGCTTCGACACGGACGTGCTTGACGCCGCGGAACTTGCGCGTGTCCTGCATCATTACGAGCTGCTTGTCGGCGACGTAGATCCGCGTCTTGCTCTTGTTCTCGATGCGGTACGACACGCCGAGCGCGGTCTTCGAGGTCTTCGCGAGCTTCCAGGTGAGGACGACGTCGCGCTGGGTCGTGGTGCTCGTCGCGGGGGTAGCTGGGGCCATGGCGGGCTTGGGTTCCGGATCGGGTTTGGCCTGGCTCGTCGAGTCCCGACGCGCGCACGCGACATAGAGGATGGTGGCGACGACGAGCCAGAGTCTAGTGGCCTGCATTCGGGCTCGCATTATGCGCCGCCCAGGCCGCCTGCAGCTGCGCGTCGGTCATCGTCGCGGGAGCTTCGCCCGGTAGCGAGCTGTAGTTCGTGCGCGGCAGGAACCGGTCGCCGAGCGCGTTGCGCTCCTGGCGATACGTGTTCTCCGTGCAGCCGTCGGGATCACCGGGGTAATGGCCGCCGGTCGGCGTGTCGCTGCGCGACAGCCCGACCGCCTGGCGCTCGTAGTTGTTGATGTTGGTGTCGGGGCCCGAGCCGAATTTGCCGACCGCCATCGTGCCCTGCGTCTCCTGCCGCGCGTGCTGCATCTCGTGCGCGAGCACGACGTCGGTGCGCAGCCCGAGGATGCTGCCGGGGTTGATGTGAAGCGTCGAGTCGCTGCCCTCGCCGCGCGCCATCGTCGACGGATCGCGGCCCTGCTTCGTCCAGTCGTTCGCCGCCGCGAACGCGTTGTCGTGGCGCATCGTGCTCGCGTTACGGTGGAACCAGCCCGGATCGTCGTAGACCGGCGCACCGTTGCTGTCGAGCACGGGATTGCCGTGCGCGTCCTTGCGCTGCACGCCGAACAGCGGCGTGATGTCGGTCTGGTGGTGGATCTCCGGACCGAGCCCCCACAGGTGATGGCGAGCGGTGCCGTCGTCGTTGCGCACGACGTTGTTCGACATGCCGTAGATCTGATCGCGCCCGCTGCGCGTCATCATCATGTCGGCGATGTTCGCCTGCATCCCGTTTTCCCAGTTGCGGCGATCGTTGCCGGCAAACGGGCTGAAGTCGCTGCCGTCGAGCCGCAGGTCGCCGCGGCCCATGCGGATGTTGCTGAACGTCCGCGCGATCCGCTCGTACTCCGCCTCGCTGACCTGGTTCGACGCGCGCGCGCCCGCGGGCACGTTGTCGCCGACGACCTGGAAGCGATCCGACAGCTGACGCTGCGCGAGCTGGCGATCCAGCATGCCGCTCGGATCGAGCAGGCCGCGCAGGCCCTCCTGCCGCACGCCGCGCCCGAAGTCGCCGATGCCCTGGCCGATGCGGCCCCACAGCGAGGTCGGCGCGTCGCTGTGCAGCGCATCGCCGCCGTGCGCGGTCGCCGCGTCGTGCGTGTTCGGTCCCGTCCCGAGCCAGCTCGACACCGACGTCGCCGCGTTATGCGCCGTGTTCTCGACGCCATGCACGGCGCCGCTCACCGCGTGCGAGACGGTGCCAAACGCATCACCAAGCCAGCTCATTGCGCCATTATACGGATCGCGTCCCGCGAATCTGCCCCGAACATCGCCAGTGAGCTCGCGACCTTGGAGCCTAGCGTCGCTTCGGCAGCAGCGGCGCGATCTCGGTGGGAGAGAGCTGGCGCCAGCGGCCGAGCGGCAGCTCGCCGAGCTTGATGTGCATGATGCGCACGCGCTGCAGCGACTCGACGGTGTAGCCGAACGCCTCGCACATGCGGCGGATCTGGCGGTTCAGGCCCTGCGTCAGCACGATCCGGAACACCTTCGGTCCCAGCGCGAACACCTTGCACGGCCGGGTCGTCTGGTCGCCGAGGCGCACGCCCGCGGCCAGCTTGTCGACGAAGTCCGGCGTGATCGGGTGATCGACGCGCACGACGTATTCCTTCTCGTGGGCGTGCTCGGCGCGCAGGACCTCGTTGACGATGTCGCCGTCGTTCGTCAGCAGGATCAGGCCCTCGGAGTCCTTGTCGAGCCGGCCGATCGGGAACACGCGCTCGGGGTGGTTGACGAAGTCGACGATGTTGCCGGCGACGTGGCGCTCGGTCGTGCACGTGATGCCGACCGGCTTGTTGAGTGCGATGTAGACCGGCTTGACCTTCTTGCGCGCCTTTCCGACGCGGTCGCCGTCGAGGCGGACGTCGTCGCCGTCGGCGACCTGCATGCCCATCTGCGCGCGCTTGCCGTTGACGGTGACGCGGCCCTCCTCGATCAGCGTGTCGGCCTCGCGCCGCGAGCATGCGCCGCTCTCGCTGAGATACTTGTTGAGTCGCACGGTTCTGGCATCCTAGCGTGCTGACCGTGCGCCTGCTCCTCGTCACGCCGCCGATGACCCAGCTGAACACGCCGTACCCCGCGACGGCGTACCTGATGGGGTTTCTGCGCCAGCACGCGAGCGCGTACGACCTCGAGCTCGCGCAGGCCGACCTGTCGCTCGAGCTGTTCCTGCGCGTGTTCTCGCGCGCCGGCCTCGCGCGGATCCTCGACGAGCTCACCGCGCGCGCGGCGGACACCGACGAGGACATGCCGCCGTCGATCGCGAGCTTCCTCGAGCACGGCGCGCGCTACGTCGACACGGTCGACGCGGTCACGCGCTTCCTGCAAGGCCGCGATCCGCATCTCGCGCTGCGCATCGCGGGCCGCACGCTCCTGCCCGAGGGTCCGCGGTTCGCCGCGATCGATCAGGGACCGGGCGCCGGTGAGCCCGATCCGCTCGGCTGGGCGTTCGGCGGCCTCGGCCTCGCCGACCGCGCGAAGCACCTCGCGAGCCTCTACATCGACGATCTCGCCGACGCGATCCGCGACGGCATCTCGCCCGACTTCGAGCTCGCGCGCTACGGCGAGCGGCTCGCGGCCAGCGCGGCCACGTTCGATCCGTTGCGCGAGGCACTCGAGGGCGAGCCGACGCTCGTCGACGACATGCTCGACGAGCTCACCGCCGAGCTCGTCGCGCGCCATCGCCCCAACGTCCTCGCGCTCACCGCGCCGTTCCCGGGCAACGTCTACGGCGCGCTGCGGATCGCCCGCGCCGCGAAGGCGCTCGCGCCGGCCACGCGCGTCGTGCTCAGCGGCGGCTACGTCAACACCGAGCTGCGCGAGCTCGCCGATTCCCGCATCTTCGACTACGTCGACTTCATCACGCTCGACGACGGCGAGGCGCCGATGCTCGCGCTGCTCGACCACCTGCGCGACCCGGCGCGCCCGCTGCTTCGCACGTTCGTGCGCGCCGGCAAGGCGGTGAAGCTCGTCAGCGATGCCGCGCACCACGACGTGCCGATTAGAGCCGCCGGCACCCCGACCTACGCCGGCCTGCCGCTCGATCGCTACGTGTCGCTGTTCGAGATGCTCAACCCGATGCACCGGCTGTGGTCCGATGGCCGGTGGAACAAGCTCACGATCGCTCACGGCTGCTACTGGAAGCAGTGCGCGTTCTGCGACATCTCGCTCGACTACATCGCGCGCTACGACCGCACGCCCGCCGATCTGCTCGTCGACCGGATCGAGGCGATGATCGCCGAGACCGGCCAGACCGGGTTTCACTTCGTCGACGAGGCGGCGCCGCCCGCCGCGCTCGAGGCGCTCGCCGAGCGGCTGCTCGCGCGCGGCGTGGTGATCACGTGGTGGACGAACGTGCGGTTCGAGAAGTCGTTCACGCCCGAGCTCGCGTCGCTGCTCGCGCGGTCCGGCTGCGTGGCGGTCAGCGGCGGGCTCGAGGTCGCGTCCGATCGCCTGCTCGGCCTGATGAACAAGGGCGTGACGGTCGAGCAGGTCGCGCGCGTCACGCGTGCGTTCGCCGACGCCGGCATCATGGTGCACGCGTACCTCATGTACGGCTTCCCGACGCAGACCGCGCAGGAGACGATCGACTCGCTCGAGCGCGTGCGCCAGCTGTTCGCCGAGGGCTGCCTGCAGTCGGCGTTCTGGCACCGGTTCACCGCGACCGCGCACAGCCCGGTGGGGAAGTCGCCGGACGTCTACAAGATCACGCTTCGCGCTGCGAGCACGACGTTCGCGAAGAACGACATCGCGTTCGACGATCCCGTCGGCTGCGATCACGACGCGTTCGCGGCCGGCCTGCGCAAGGCGATCTACAACTACATGCACGGCGTCGCGCTCGACGCCGATCCGCGCTCGTTCTTCCCGCGCGGCCGGGTGCCGAAGGTGACCGTGGCGAAAGATCTCGTGCGCCGCGCCCTGGGTGAGACATGACGCGCGCGCGCTGGGCCGACGAGCTCGACGCGCGCGCCCGCGCGTACTGGACCGACGAGCGCCTCGCCCAGCTGCTCGGCGACAAGCGCCCCGTGATCTCGCCGCGCGATGGCGCGGTGTTGCTGCGCGCGCTCGGCCTCTCGCGCGACGACACGTCTCTGCTCCAGCCGCGCAAGTACTTCCAGATCAATCACATGGTCGCGCTGCTCGGCCCCGCGCTGCGCGATCTGCGCGCGCGCCATCCGAAGATCCGCCTGCTCGACGCGGGCTGCGGGCGCTCGTACCTGACGCTGCTGCTCGCGTGGTGCGCGCGCCACGTGTGGCACCACCCGCTGGAGGTGATCGGCATCGACCGCGACGCCGACGTGATCGCCGAGGCGCGCCGTCGCGCCGAGCTCGCCGAGCTCTCCGACGTCGCGCGCTTCGAGGTCGGCGACATCGCCGCGAGCGCACCGCTCGACCTCCACGGCATCGTCGCGCTCCACGCCTGCGACACCGCGACCTGCGACGCGCTCGCGCTCGGCATCGCCCGCAAGGCCGACCTGCTCGCGGTCGCGCCGTGCTGCCAGGCCGAGCTCGCGCGCGCGTGGGCCGCGCTCGCCGATCGCGACGGCGCGTTCGCGCCGATCTGGCGCACGCCTCACCTCCGTCGCGAGACCGCCGCCGACGTCACCGACGCGATGCGCGTCGCGCTGCTCGCCGCCGCCGGCTACGACGTGTCCGCGATGGAGCTCGTCCCCGCCGAGCACACGCGCAAGAACACGCTGATCGTCGCGCTCCACCGCGGCGCCCCTGGCTCGCGCGCCGCCTACGAAGCGCTGCGCGACGCCACGGGCGGCGCCGACATCCGCCTCGCGAAGACCTGCGGCTGATCAGCGCTCGCCGACCAGCACGCGCATCGCATTGCGCGGATCGCACACCTCGACGATCTCGTACGCATCCTGTCCGGGCTCGTCGATCGCGACGAGCCGGTAGCACCGGAAGCTCAGCGTGTGCGGCCCGAGCACGCGCCCCTTGGGCGACGACGGTCGACGACGTACACGCGCGTGAAACTGCCGGGTCATGGGGGCTGCTCTTACAACAGCCGGGCCA
>JBLMXA010000520.1:0-8392 GCA_050257515.1 Acidobacteriota bacterium
CGGCCGCGTGCTCGCCGGCATCGTCACGAGCCGCGGCCAGCCGGTGCCCGGCGCGACGGTGTACGCGGGTCACCAGGTGATGGGCGGCGGCGCGAGCAACGACAGCGCGATCCCCGGGTTCTCCGGCTTCGGCGCCGGCGCGACGAAGCAGGACACGACCGACGCCTCCGGCGCGTTCTCGCTCGCCGGGTTCGGCGGCGGCGACCTGACGATCATCGCCGACCTGCCGAGCATCGGGCGCAGCAAGCCGCTGCGCGTGCCCGAGGACGCCCAGGAGCAGACCGCGCTGCAGCTCGAGCTGCTCGCCTACGGCGCGGTCTCCGGCGTGCTGCGCCAGGGCGGCCAGCCGGCGGCGAGCCTCGCGGTGACCGCGCAGTCGACGACGACGCCGGGCGCGGTCTACCTCGTGATGTCGGGCGCCGACGGCGCGTATCGCTTCGACCGCCTCGCGCCCGACACGTACAAGGTGTCGGCGACGCTCGGCAACCTCCGCCGCGGCGTGCGCCAGTACTCGCAGCAGGTCGACCTGCCGCCCGGCGGCGAGGTGAAGGTCGACCTGACGGCCGACGGCGGCACGGTCACGCTCGACGTCACGCCGGTCGCGGCGAAGGGCCCGCTCGGCATGACGCTGTCGTATCTCGTCACCGGCGCGATCACCGCGGCCACCGCGGGCCAGCTGTCGCTCGCGCTCGCCGCGCAGGGACCGGGCGCGACGCAGATGACGATCGCCCGCGGCGGGCAGCCGGCGGCGTTCACCGAGCTCGCGCCGGGCGCGTACACCGCGTGCGTGGTGCCGCTGCCGAGCGACCTGCGCGGCGGCGCCGCGATCGCGTACGAGCAGGAGCACGCGAGCCAGCTTGAGGCGTTCTGCGCGGCCGCGACCGTGGCGCCGACGCCGCCGCAGCAGGCGCTGCAGCTCCCCGTGGAGGTGCCGCCGATGGCCGGCTCGGGATCGGCGGCGCCGTGAGCGAGCTCGGCGAGCTGCTCGAGATCGCGCGTGCCGCGGCGCGCACCGCGTCGGAGCTGCTGCGCGACGCCCACGCCGAGCAGATCCGCGGCAAGCTCAACCCGAAAGATCTCGTCACCGAGTGGGACCTGCGCAGCGAGGACACGATCCGCCGCGCCCTCGCGCCGACCGGCATCGCCGTGCTCGGCGAGGAGCAGGGAGGGGGCGGGGAGGGCGACCAGTGGCTCGTCGATCCGATCGACGGCACCGTGAACTTCGCGCACGGGCTGCCGATCTGGTCGATCTCGATCGCGCTCGAGCGCGCGGGGCGCGCGGTGGTCGGCGTCGTCGCCGCGCCGGCGCTCGGCTGGTGGTTCGAGGCGAGCGTCGCCGGCGGCGCCCGCGACGGTGACGGCCGGTCGCTGCACGTCAGCGCGACGCCGAGGGTCGAGGAGGCGCTGCTCGTCACGGGATTTCCGTACGACCGCGCGACCTCGCCGCTCAACAACTTCGCCGAGTGGGAGCACCTGCAACGGCGCGCGGGCGCGTGCCGGCGGCTCGGCGCGGCGTCGCTCGATCTCTGCCTGGTCGCGCGCGGCTGGATGGACGGCTACTGGGAGCGCAAGCTGAAGCCTTGGGACGTCGCCGCCGGCGCCCTGATCGTCGCCGAGGCCGGGGGTGTGGTGTCGAACACACGCGGTGGCACGTTCGATCTTCATGAAGGGGAGGTCGTCGCGTCGAACGGTGCTATTCATCAGGGGCTGGTCGCCGAGCTCGAGGTGGTTCGGCGCGCGAGGAGCTCCCCATGATGAAGGCCGTCGCGATCGTGATGTTGATGTGCGGAGCGGTGCTCGCGCAGCCCGCCGACCCGTACGCGGAGCCGGCTCCGAAGAAGGAGGCGCCGAAGCCGGCGCCGAAGAAGCAGGCGCCGAAGCAGCCGGCGCCGAAGCAGGCCGAGCCGAAGAAACAGCCGAGCACGAGCACGACCACGGCGGCGAGCAACCCGGTCGATCCGTACGGCCCGGCGATCCCGCCGCGCGTCGGCCTCGCCGACATCGGCGTCGTCCAGGGCCTGCTCGCGGTGCAGCGGCTCGATGGCTGGCTGCTCTACGACCGCGACGGCTCGAACCCGATCGCGGTCCGCCTCGTCGCCCCCGACGGCCACCCGCAGCGCGCGTGGTTCTACATGATCCGGGCGCGCGGCGAGCCGGTCGCGCTCGTCCACACCTCCGAGGCGCGCAACTTCGATCACCTGCCCGGCAAGAAGCTCGTCTACCTCGGCTATCGCGACTTCCAGAAGCAGCTCGCGATGCTGCTCAAGGGCGTGAAGTCGGTCGCGCTCGAGTACTCTCCGAAGGCGGCGGTGCCGAACGTGTCGCGCGTCGACGCCGGCATGCTCGAGGTGATCCGCGGTGCCGGCGTCACCGTCCGGTCGTCCGACACGCTCGTGCAGTACACGAAGGCGATCTGGGGCGACGCCGGCCGGACCGCGCACTACACCGCGGTCCATCACGTGATCGAGCTGCGCAAGGAGGCGCTCGCGCTCGTGACGAAGCGGCTGCAGGCGCACCAGCCGGTCACCGAGTACGACGTCCAGCAGCTGCTCGTCCACGGCATGCAGGTGCGCGGGCTCGTCGGCCCGCCGCCGGTCGTCGCCGCCGGCGTCAACACCGCCGATCCGTACTACGTGCCGACCGCGGCGAAGACCGCGCAGATCAACCAGGGCGATCTGATCGTGATCTCGCTCGCGCTGAAGGTCGACAAGCCCGAGGGCATCTACGCCGCGCAGACGTGGTGCGCGGTCGCCGACAAGACCGTGCCCGATCGCATCCACCAGGCGTTCGAGACGGTGAGCCTCGCGCGCGACCAGGCGCTCGTGCTGATCGCCGACCGCAGCCGCAAGCACCGCCCGGTCACCGGGGCCGAGGTCGATCAGGCGACGCGCGGCTTCTTGAAGAAGGCCGGCGTCGTCGATCAGGTCATGCACCGCACCGGCCACTCGATCGACAGCGATCTGCAAGGCGGCGGCGCCGACCTCGACGACTTCGAGGTCAAGGACACGCGCGTGCTGGTGCCGGGCACCGGGTTCACGGTCGGGCCGGGGCTGTACTTCCCGGGACAGTTCGGCGTGCGGACGGAGGTGAGCGTGTATTTGTCGCCGAGCGGGCCGGAGGTGACGACGCCGGCGCAGGATGAAGTGGAAGCGCTGCTGAAATAATTCCAACCTCTCTGTTCCCTGTTGCCTATTCCCTATTGAGCCGGAATGGGGAATACGCAACAGAGAACCGAGAAGTGTCAACGATGCGGTCGGACGTCTCAGCCCTGATCCTCGCCGGCGGCCGCGCGACGCGCCTCGGCGGCATCGCGAAGCACGCGATCGTGATCGGCGGCGAGACGATCCTCGCGCGCCAGACCCGGCTGCTCGCGCCGCGCGTCCAGGAGATCCTGATCTCGTCGCCGTCCGACATCGCCGGCTACCGCTGCGTGCGCGACGCGTTCGACGCGGCCGGGCCGCTCGCGGGCATCGCGGCCGGGCTCGCCGCCGCGGCCACGCCGTGGCTGCTGGTCGTCGCCGGCGACATGCCGTACCTCACCGGCGAGCTGGTCGACGCGCTGCTCGCCGCCGCGCACGACGGCGTCGATGCGGTGTGCGTGCGCGAGCGCGGGCTCCCCGAGCCGCTGGTCTCGGTGGTCCACGCACGCGCGCGCGATGCGGTCGAGACCCGCCTCGCGCACGGTCGCTACCAGGCGAGTGGGCTTTTCACCGAGGAGGCGCTCGCGGTCGCGTGGCACGATGTCGCGGATGCACGAACGTTGCGCAGCATCAACGCGCCCGAGGATCTGCGGGAGTAATTCGCGACTTACGCCGCCATTTACGAATCCGATCCGATCCTGTACATACGGTCGACGATGTTCGTGGGTGCGCTCGAGATCGACACGCCGGTGGTGCTCGCACCGATGGCCGCGGTCACCGACCTGCCGTTCCGGACGGTCGCCGAGGAGCTCGGGGTCGGCTTCACGATCACCGAGTTCCTGTCGGCGCACGCGCTCGCGGTCAAGGATCCGAAGACCACCGGCAAGCTCACCGCGTCGCTCGACGGCCGCCGCTTCGGCGTCCAGATCTTCGGTCGCGAGGAGGAGGCGATGGCCGAGGCCGCGCGCATGGCGGTCGCGATCGGCGCGTCGCTCGTCGACATCAACATGGGCTGCCCGGCCAAGCGCGTCGTCGCCGGCGAGTGCGGCTCGGCGCTGATGAAGGAGCCCGAGCGCGCGCAGGAGCTCGTGCGCGTCGTGCGCGGCGCGGTGCCCGCGGGCGTGCCGGTCACCGTCAAGCACCGCGCCGGCTGGAACGAGCACCACAAGAACGCGCCGGAGTTCGCGTGCGCGATGGTCGAGGCGGGCGCGGCGATGATCACCGTGCACGGCCGCACGCGCACGCAGGGCTTCTCCGGCAAGAGCGATCCGGAGATCATCCGCAAGGTGCGCGACGCGGTGCCGCATCACATCCCGGTCGTCGGCAACGGCGACGTGATCGACGTCGACGGCTACCTCCGCCTGCGCGAGCTGACCGGCTGCGACGCGGTGATGATCGGCCGCGGCGCGCTCGGCAACCCGTGGCTGTTCGCGCGGCTGCGCGAGGTGACGAGCGGCCGCCCGGATCCGGGGCCGCCGAGCCTCGGCGAGCGCCTCGCCGTGTTTCGCCGCCACGTCGATCTGATCGACATGCTGAAGACCGGGCCGCGCCAGCTCCACGAGGTGCGCAAGGCGTGTGCGTGGTACGCGCGCGGCCTCTATGGCTGCAACGCGCTGCGCCTGCGCGTGTGGGAGGCGCCCGACCTGCTCGCGGCGCGCGCGCTCGTCGAGGATTACTTCGCGCAGCTGATCGAGCGCGAGAAGCGGCTCGGGCTGTCGCCCGAGGGCGATCGCGACACGATGGACGCGGAGGTCGCGGCGTAATGCTGCGGCCGACCCTGAAGGCGAACGATTTCCTCGTCGCCGAGAGCCGGGCGATGCGCGCCGTCGCGACCCAGATCGAGCAGTACGCCGACGGCGACGCGCCCGTGCTGATCAGCGGCGAGCACGGCACGGGCCGCGAGCTCGTCGCGCGCGTGCTACACCAGCGCGGCCCGCGCGGCCGCTGCAAGTTCGTCGCGGTGCGCCCGACGTTCGAGGGCGCCGACGTGCCGCACTCGGCCGACGACGACGCCTGCGAGCGTGCGCGGCGCGCGCTGCGCGCGGCCGACGGCGGCACGCTGCTCGTCAAGGACGTCAGCGACCTGTCCGCGCCGTCGCAGCGCACGCTCCGCCGCGCGATCCGCGAGCGCAAGGTCGACCAGGAGCACAAGGAGCCCGACGTCCACGTCGTCGCGACCGCCGACATCGATCTCGATCGCGCGGTCGAGGCGCAGATCGTGTCGCGCGAGCTGTTCGAGCTGTTCGCGCCGCGCCGCATCGAGGTGTCGCCGCTGCGCGAGCGCGTCGACGACCTGCCGGTGCTGTTCGAGCGGTGGGTCAAGCACTACTCCGCGGAGATCGGGCGCACGAAGCCGAGCGTGTCGAGCCGCGCGCACGAGCGGCTCGCCGCGTACCCGTGGCCGGGCAACGTCGGCGAGCTGAAGTCGATCGCGCGCCGGCTCGTCGTGCGCGTCACGCGCAGCCGCATCGAGGCCGGCGACGTCGACGAGGTGCTGCCGGTCGTCGCCGAGCGCGTGCCGCTCGAGGACCTCGCGTTCGAGGAGATGGTGAAGGCCAAGCTCGCCGGCCTGCTCGCGCGCATCGACGGCTACCCGATCCACGACCTCTACGAGAAGGTCGTCGCGCGTGTCGAGCGGCCGCTGTTCGACCTCGTGCTCGCCCACACCGGCGGCAACCAGCTCAAGGCCGCCGAGCTGCTCGGCCTCAACCGCAACACGCTGCGCAAGAAGCTCGCCGACCTCGGCATGGAATCCAAGCGCAAGAAGCTCGGGCGCGAGGACCGCGCACTCGACGGCGACTAGAGCGCATCTCAATGTTCGCAGCCCGTGCGGATTATTGAGATGCGCTCTAGCCCGCCGAGCGGTGCGGAAGCGGCTCCATGCGGCGGCGCGCCGCATCGAGCAGCGCGATCACCTCGCGGTCGTCGACCCGGCGCAGGTCCTCGTACCAGCCGGCGAGCGACACCAGGTGGTGCGGCACCTTGACCGCGACGAGCTCGTCGGCGGCGAGACGCAGCTGGGCGACCGCCTCGCCGGCGGCGACCGGAGCGGCGATCACGACGCGCGCGGCACCGCGACGGCGCGCGCCGGCGACCGCGGCCCGCAGCACGCCCGGCGTCGCGATGCCCTCGTCGACGAGGATCGCGGTCTTGCCGTGGAGGTCGTGCGGCGCGTGATCGCCGCGGTAGCCGCGCGCGCGGCGGCGCACCTCGGCGGCGCGGCGGTGCACGATCGACAGCACGTCGCGCGGCGAGGCCCCCGACCAGCGCAGGATCGCGGGATCGAGCACGATCGCGGCGCCCTCGGCGATCGCGCCCATGCCGAGCTCGGGGTGGAACGGCAGCCCGATCTTGCGCACGAGCCACACGTCGAGCGCCGCGCCCAGCGCCTTCGCGAGCTCGTCGGCGACGACGACGCCGCCGCGCGGCAGCCCGCACACGACGGTGTGGTCGCCGTGATGGTGGTGGAGCAGCTCGGCGAGCCGCGTGCCGGCGGCGCGGCGGTCGCGGAACGGCCGCGCCGACGACGCCGCGACCTGCGGCTCGGACAGCTCGCGCGCGATGTGCTCGACGATCCACTCGCCGGCGAGCTGCGCGACCTCGTCGAGCGCGCCGGGCTCCTCGAACTGGGCCGAAGCGCCCGGCACGATCGCGAGCTGCGTCGGCACCCGCATGCGATCGATCGCCTCGGTGTTGAGCTCGAGCGCGCGCTCGTCCGCGCCACCGACGACCATCAGCGCGGGCGCGGTGACCCGCGGCAGCTCGGCGCCGGCAAGATCGGGACGCCCGCTGCACGACACGACGGCGCGCACGAGCTCGGGCCGGCGCGCCGCCGCGATCAGCGCCGCCGCGGCGCCGGTCTCGCCGCCGAAGTACGCGATCGGCAGGTGCCCGAGGTGCGAGTCGCGCCGCACCCACTCGGCAACCGAGAGCAGCCGGTCCGCGAGCCGCTCGACGTCGTACTCGAGCTGGCCGTCCAGACGATCGGCCTCGCGCTCGCCCTCGCTCACGAGGTCGATCAGCAAGGTGGCGAGCCCGCGCGCACGGAGCGCTTCCGCCACGTAGCGCTTTCGCGGCGACGTGCGGCTTCTGCCACTCCCGTGCGCGAAGATCACGAGCCCGACCGGTCCGGGAGGTACTCCGAGTGTGCCCCTCAGCTCGTTCGAGCCCGCACGGATCGCGACCTGTTCGATCGTGTCACGGTGGCCGAGCATCACCGCACGGTGAATGCAGCGAGCGGGCCAGCGCCTACGCGTTCGGCTCGCCGTCCCAGTAGTCGAGCGACTCACCTTCGCGCACGATCTGGCGCAGCCACGGCTTGTCCCGTGACTCCCCTGCCATCGCGGCCACCTTCTTCGAGTCCGGGTAGCCGCAGATCTCGGCCTTGTGTGCGGTCGAGATCGCGAGATAGACCAGCGGCTCGTTGCCGTCGTTGATCATCTGGTGCGCGTGTGCGGGGCCGACCGGATGCGCGATCCAGTCGCCCGCGCGCACCGGCACGCGCGCGTCCCCGATCCGGGCGGTGCCGTTGCCGGACAGCACGTAGATCGCCTCCTCGTTCGCGCAGTGATAGTGGAACGGATACGAGATGCCGCCGGGCGGCAGCTCGGTGAGCGTCGCACCGAGCTGCTGGTTGCCGGCGTGCGGTCCGAAGCGCCAGGCGCGGTGCTGGAACTTGCCCTTCTTGACCTCCGTCGGCTGGAGGTCTTCGCGGTGGACGACGTTGGGGTGGCGGCGGGAGGTGGTCATGCGGCGGTTATAGTCCGCTTCGCGCCCGACCACGTGACGACTCCCGCACCCGCGAGCAGCGCCGAGGTCGCGACGATGCCGGCGATCGTACGGTCGACGTCGTACAGCTCGCCGAGCAGCAGGCTGCCGGCCCACCACGCGCTGCCGTAGACGACGAAGTACACGCCGTACGCGCGGCCGCGCTGCGCCCGCGGCACGATCGCCGCGATCAGCGCCTTGCCGATCGACTCGGTGGCCGCGCGCGCGACCGACCACAGCGCGATGCCGGCGATCGCGAGCACGAGCGTGTTGCGAGTGGACCCGAACGCGAGCGGCGCGTATGCGGCGCCCGCGATCACGAACGCGGCGACCACGCCGGCGCCGGTCCCGCCGCGCGCGCGCGCGCGGTCGAACAGCAGCCCGGCCGAGAGCGAGACCAGGCCGTCCGCACCCATCGCGGCGGCGTAGGCGACCGGCAGCCACGCGTCGGTGACCACGCGCTGCTTCTCGAAGTGAAACGCGAG
>JBLMXA010000521.1:0-2600 GCA_050257515.1 Acidobacteriota bacterium
CTCGTCGGCGCCGGTCGCGATCGCGGCGACGACGTGCAGGCCGGGCGGCGAGGCCGACGACCGCGCCGCTCGCCTCCGCCGGCAGCGGCTCGCGCGTCAGCTTGCCGGCGCGCGCGGTGACGAGCTCGAGCGCCGCGCCCTTCTGCGCGACCGCGATCGCCTCGTCGGCGCCGGTCGCGATCGCGGCGACGACGTGCAGGCCGGGCGGCCACGCGAGCGTCTTGTGCGCGCGCAGGTCGTAGAGCCCGCGATCGACGAGCGCGAGCCGATCCGACAGCAGCGCGGCGACCCGCGGTGGCGTCTTCGCGAGCGGCTTCCACGCGCTGCCCTTCAGCTCGTAGAGGCCGCGCTCGGTCTCGACGACCGCGCCGCCGGCCGAGGCGCCGAGCGCGAGCACCGGCGCGGGCGCCTCCGGCAGCTTCACCGGCTCCGGCTTGTCGAGCTCGAACACGTCGCGACCGACCGCGGCGAGCACGCGCGGGCCGGCGCCGACGAGCGGCTTGACGTGCATGCCGAGCTGGACGACGGTCCAGCCGTCGCGCGCGAGCCGGAACGGCGGTCCGTCGTGGGTGGTCGCGACCACGCTGTCGCCCGCGCGCGTCGCGCTCGCGACCTTGCCCGCGATCGCGACCCCGGGGCGGTGGACCCACGCGCCGGTGTGGTCGGGCTGGTAGATCTCGCCGTCCGGGCCGATCGCGATCGCCTGCCGCGCGTCGCTCGCCGGCGCGAGCGCGGCGAGCTGCGGGCCACGCCCGTCGGCGCGCGCGATCGACGCCGTCGCGACGATCAGCGCGAGCGCGCGCATCGCTACTTCGCCGAGCCCGAGCCCGACGCCGCGGGCTTGCCGGGCACCTTCATGAAGTCGCACCGGCGCAGCTCGTCGAGCGTCGTCGCCTTCGTCGCGCACTCGACCGCCGCCCGGCTCGAGCCGCCGCGGCATCGGCGGACCTCGCCCTCGAGCGCCGCCGGGTCGTTCGACGTGTCGGTGCCGAGCAGGTGCTGCATGTTTGCGAGCGCCTTGCGGCACGCGTCGGGATCCGGCTTGTCGCACGCGGCGAGCGGGCCGAGCGCGACGGCGGCAAGCAAGAATAGGCGCTTCATCACCAGGACTCTAGCAGCACCCGGGCGCGGTCGAGATCCTGCTCGGTGTCGATCTCGCGCCACTGACCGTCGATCAGGATGGGATCGACGCGCGTGCCGGCATCGATCAGGTGCTGCCACAGGTCGGTCAGGTACGCGTTGCGATAGCGCTGGGCGCGCTGGAACGGCTGGTCCTCGCGGCCGGCGAACCGCGCCTTCAGCTCGTCGAGCGCGCGGGAGACGCCTGCCATGCCGGCGGCGCCGAGCTTCGCGAGGCCGATGAACTCGCCGAGCGCGTCGGCGGGCGGGAGCGCCTTCTTGCCGACGCGCGCGACCGCGCCGTCGGGGCGCAGATCGGCGACCTCGCCCTCCTCGAGCGGGTGCTCGGTGCGGCCCTCGTAGGTGGCGCGGAACTCGCGATCGATCACGAGCCCGATCTCGGCGGGCGAGCGCGCCGCGGCCTCGGCGACCTCGCGCGTGAACACGATGTCGGAGTACGTCACGTACGCCGGCTCGTCGAGGTGCGCGCGCGCGCACGCGAGCGACAGCAGCACGTTGTTCGTCTGCCACTCGACGTTGTCGACGAAGATCGCGCGCGGCACGAGGTCGCGGACGAACTTCGTCAGGATGTCGCCGCGGTAGCCGCGGATCACGACCAGCTCCTCGACGCCGACCGCCTCGAGCGCGCGCCACACCCAGCCGAGGATCGGCCGGCCCGCGACCTCGACCAGGCACTTCGGGATGCCCTCGGTGTGCGGGCCGAGCCGCTTGCCGCGGCCGGCGGCGATCAGGATCGCGCGCGTGATCATGCAAACCTCCCGAGGCGAAGCAGGATCGTCGCGAGGCTCTTCGCGAAGTAGAGCGCGTTCACGCCGGTGTACGCCCAGAAGTAGATGTCGATGCGATCGACGATCGCGCACAGCCAGATGTACTGCGGGTAGTGCACGACGATGCGCGCCGCGTACTCGACGACCGCGAGCGGGCCCTTGCCGAGCTTCGCGGGCTGCCCGTCCTCGGTCGGCGGCTTCGCGCCGTACTCGGGGCGGCGCATGAACGTCGTCAGCGCGATCCCCGACGCGAGGCAGAACGAGCCGCCCATGCCGACGAGCAGCAGGCGCACGTCGCCGGTGTCGCGCCACAGCCGGATCGCGACGCAGCCGTAGAGCAGCATCGCCTTGAGCTCGTCCATCAGGAAGTCGAGCAGGTGGCCGACGACGCTCGCGGTCTTGCGCAGGCGCGCGAGCTGGCCGTCGGCGCAGTCGAGCACGAACGAGAATTCGAACACCAGCGCGGCCACGACGAGCCAGGCCCAGCCGGGCAACAACGCGATCATCGCGCACGCGCCGGCCGCGATGAACGCGGAGCCAAACGTCACCTGGTTCGGCGTGATCGGGGTGCCCTCGAGCGCGTACACGACGACCGCGGCCGGCGGGCGCGCGACGTGCTCGGTGAACCAGTTGATGTCCTGCTTCTTCTTCGACGACCGGTAGATGCCGACGATGTCGGACCACATCTTGCGG
>JBLMXA010000522.1:0-7687 GCA_050257515.1 Acidobacteriota bacterium
GCACTACCACCGCATCTACGAGTACGGCGCGCGCGCGATCACGATGGCGATGAGCGGCGTCGACAACGCAGCGCTGCTGCGCGCGATCGCGGTGCTCGAGCGCGGCACCCAGGAATTTCCCGACGACTGGAGGATTCCCTACCTCGCCGGCCAGATCTACACGCAGGACCTCCAGACCAAGGACCCCGCGCAGCGCCGCGCGTGGGACGAGGCCGGCATCCGGCTCGTCGAGGCGGCGGTCCGCAAGCCGGGCGCACCGCACACCGACGCGACGTGGGCGGCGACGATGTACACCAAGCTCGGCCAGCACGACCTCGCGGTGCGCAACCTGCGCGAGATGATCCTGCTGACCACCGACATCGACGCGCGCAAGCGCCTCATCGACAAGCTCGCCAAGCTCGAGGACGCCGACGCCGACGAGATCGCGGCCGAGACCTACGAGCAGCTGCACGCGTTCCTCGCGGCGTGGAAGCGCGACCGACCGGCGCTGCCCGCGACGATGTACGTGCTGCTCGGGCCGCGGCTGACGCCGTCCGCGTTCGATCCGACCGATCTCGCGACCGGCGGACGCGACCTGATCGGCGCGAGCCAGCCGGAGCGGCTCGAGCCGCTCGACGACGAGCCTACTTCGGCAGCCGGTCCGAGAAGTCCTTGATCTGCTTCTCGGTCTGATCGGCCTTGATGTCGACCGCGAACGTCTCCTTGATGTTGAAGTCCGTGTTGACGAGCGTGATCCGGTGCTTGCCGGCCGACAGCTTGAGGTCGCGCTGCGGCGTGTGCAGGCCGCTGTCGCTGCCGTCGACCCAGATCTCGCACGGCGGCTTGGAGCCGAGCAGCAACGTGCCCTGCCCGCCCTTGGCCTCGGTCTTCGCGACGTCGGTCGAGCCGCCGCTCCTGGGCTCGGCCTTCGGCTCGGTCTTCGCGACCGTCTCGGTCTTCGGCTCGGGGCGCGTCACCGGCCCGGGGTTCGGCCCCGGTGACGTGGTCGGGCTTGGAGCTGCGGTCGCGACCGCGCCGGTCCTCTCGAGCGGCACGACGATCTTCTCGTCGGTCGAGCCGGTGAACACGATCGGACGGTTGACCGACACGTAGCCGGCCTTCTCGAACAGCACCTGGTAGGTCTTGCGCGGATCGAGCGGCGTCTTCTGCGGGCTCGCGCCGAGCTGCTCGCGCTTGCCGTCGATGATCAGCGACACCGTCGCGCCCGGCGGCGTGCTCTCGAACTCGCCGGTGATCTGCAGCGGCGTCAGCACGATCTCGACCTTCGGCGCCTTGCCCGCCTCGACCGTGACCGGCTGGTTCTGGCCCATGAAGCCGGGCGGCGCGTCGATCGCGACCTGGTGAAGGCCGGGCGAGATGCCGCGGATGCGCGACGGCAGGCGATCGGTGCGGACCTCGCCGTCGAGGCGCCACGTCGTGACGCCCGCCGGGCTGACGTAGAGATCGAAGCCGGTCGACGGATCGGTGGCGACCGCCGGCTGCGGTGCCTGCGCACTGCCCGCCTGCGCGACCGCGGCCGAGCCGGGCTCGGGCGCCGCGCTGGCAGCGTTCTTCTTGCCGCCGGTCGCCGCGATCACGACGACCACGACGACCACGGCGAGCGCCGCACCGCCGACCGCGATGTACAGCGAGCTCGACCGCTTGGACTTCTGCCTGAGCATGCTCGCGCCGAAGCGCGGCTCGGCGAACAGCTGGCCATCGGAGGACGACGCGACGAGCTGCTGCGGCGCGGACAGCTCGCGCGCGTGGGCGGGCGCGTACTGCGCGGCGATCGCGGCCATCGGATCGTCCGGCGCGCCCGCGCGCACCACCGGAGGCGCGAGCATCGCGGGCATGCCGTTGGAGCCGTTCGAGCCCGCCGGCTTCGCATCCGCCCAGCCCTTGCCGGTGGTGACGAGCGACGACAGGTCGGGGCCGCCGGGCGGCGGCGGCGCGGGCGGCGGCGCGGCCATCGACGGCGGAAGCGTCGACGGATACGGGGAGCCCGCGGCGTGCGCGCCGGGCGTCGGGGTCGCCGGCGGGGACGCGAGCGGCAGCTTCTCCGAGCGCACCTTGCTCGTCTTCGGAGCGTCCTCGGGGTTGTCGTAGATCTGGGTCTCGAGCTCGTCGTCGTCCCACGCGAGATCGTCGTCGGCGCCGCTCTTGCCCTTGGCCCTGGCGCCGGCCAGCGACGGCACGGCGGGCGCCGACTGGATCGTCGCCGACACCCGGCCCACCGTCGGCGGCGGCGGTGGCTTCGTCGCGCCGACCGCGCGCATCGCCTCGGTAGACTTGCGGATCGGCGCGGTGGCCGTCGCCTGCGGCGGGCGCGTGCCGCGCGCGGTCGCCACCGGCTGCGGCGCGAGCTCGGGAGGCGGCTTGAGCTGGCGATAGCCCTCGAGCTTCGCGCTCTCCTCGTCGATCTCGCGGCCGAACGTCTTCTTCATCCAGCCCGCGAGATCCTTGCGCGAGTAGAACTCGCCGGCGGTGTAGACGAACGCCTGCAGCTCGTCGTGGAGGTCGATCGCGTTCTGGTAGCGATCCTCGGGATCCTTCGCGAGCGCCTTGAGCACGATGCGCTCGAGCTCGTCCGGGATGCGGCGGTTGTACGTCGACGGCGGCAGGATCTCGACGTTGCGCACCTTCTCGAGCGTCGAGAAGTCGCTCTCGCCGACGAACAGCCGCTCGCCGGTGAGCAGCTCGTAGAGCACGATGCCGCACGAGAACACGTCGCTGCGGCGATCGATCGGGATGCCGCGCACCTGCTCGGGCGACATGTAGCCGAACTTGCCCTTGAGGATGCCCGCCTGGGTCTTGCTGCCCTTGCCCGCCGCCTTCGCGATGCCGAAGTCGATGAGCTTCACCTCGCCCTCGAAGCTGACGAGGATGTTCTGCGGCGACACGTCGCGGTGCACCAGATGCAGCTCGCGACCCGACGCGTCGCGCTTGTTGTGCGCGTAGTCGAGCCCCTCGCAGACCTTCATCACGACGAAGCACGCCTGCGACACCGGCATCGGCTCGCCGAGCTGGCGGCAGCGATCGAACATCGCGCGCAGGTCGCGGCCGTGGACGTGCTCGAGCGCGATGTAGTAGGCGCCGTCGACGACCCCGAGATCGAAGATCTGAGCGATGTTCGCGTGGTTCAGCTGGACCGCGAGCTTGGCCTCGTCGATGAACATGCGGATGAACTCTTTGTCCTCCGCGATGTTGGCGAGGATCCGCTTGACCGCGACGAGCCGCTCGAAGCCCTCGACGCCAAAGGCCTTCGCGCGGAACACCTCGGCCATACCGCCGACATTGATCCGCTCGAGGAGGTAGTACTTGCCGAAAGGCGTCGGCTTCTTCACGGTGCGCGGCTCGAATCCCCTGTTCGGTGGGACCCTATCCGAAATCGATTCCTTGGGCCACACTTGCTTTTACGTCCCCTTCGAGGGTAGTCGGAGCTTCCCCTACATCAGTTCTGCGTCAGAGCCTGAGCTGGCTCCATACGCGACGCCCGGCGGGCCGGCAAGTACCCGCCGATGACCGCAAACGCGGTCGCACACAGCAATCCTCCGGCGACGATCCACCACTTGAAGTGGAACCAGCTGTCGGGCTTGAACGGGAACCTCGGCAGATAGTGGGCTGACCCCCAGTCCACGGCCATGCCGATCCCGACCCCGAACGCCACCCCGAGCAGGCCGCCGATCAGGCCGATGAGGGCGGCCTCGCCGAGCACGACCAGCAGCACGTCCGCCCGGGTCGCGCCGATCGCGCGCAACAGGCCCAGCTCGCGACGCCGCTCGGTCACCTGCATGAAGAAGTTGTGGGCGATGTTGATCGCCGAGATCGTGATGATGATCAGCGAGATCAGGATGAGCACGAGCCGGATCACGAAGATCGCGGTCGCGAACTTCTGCCCGAGCGAGTCCTCGAGCCGGAGATCGAGCGCGTCCTGCAGCCACTGCGCGAACACCGCGATGCGGTTGCGGTCCTTGAGCTTGACGATGATCGACGAGTAGGTGGTCGCCGCGTCCTCGCCGAGGAACTCGCGGTTCCACCGCTCGATGTACTGGATCGGCATCGTCATGCCGATCGGCATCGCGCGCGGGCTGATGCCGACGAGCACCGCCTCGACGCGGCGAGGCTTGTGCTTGATCGTCGTGTTCGAGCCCGCGATCGTCGTCAGCCCGAGGCCGATCGAGAACCGCATCGCGGACAGCCCGCCCCGTTGCGTGACCCACTTGACGAAGTCGGTGTCGGCGACCGGCAGGCCGTGGCTCTTCGCGAACTGGCCGTTGTAGAGCTCGATCATCGTCGGCGACATGACGACCGGCACGCGGTGGTGGCAGCGGCTGTCTTCCTCGTCGCAGTAGTAGCGATCGGGCTCCGGGCACGGGTTGTAGTAGATCTCCTTGGGCCACGTCGCCGGATCGACGCCGGCGGGCGGCGGCGGCGCGGGCTGCAGGCCGCTCGGGTGGCCCTTCTTCGGCGCGCGCGGCGACTGGATCACTTCCTCGTTGGGATCCTTCGGCGGCGGCACGCACGCGACGCGGTTCGGATCGCTGGTGTCGCCCTCCCAGTCGCGGAAGTACGTCTTCGTGCGCTCGTCGTTGGGTTCCGGGATGAACGCCGGGTCGACGCCGTCCGCGAAGCCGCCGACCTCGAACTTGAGGTCGTTGCCCTCGAAGTCGCCGCGGCCGAACGCGGGGAACGCGAGGCTCATCCGCGGGATCACGGCCTTCGGATCGTTGCCGTCGACCTCGGGCCGCTTCTTGATCTGCTGGACGATCGAGTCGTCGAGCTTCTTCGAGATGTCCTTGCCGAGCAGCGACGCGCGCGGCGCGACGACCTGCACCTGCTCGACCGGGAAGATCTTCTCGAGCACCGCCTGCACCTGCTCGGTCGACGCGAGGAACACGACGAACGTCGCGATGCCGATCACGATACCGAACGCCGACAGCACGAAGTGGCGCCGGCTGCGCACGGTGTTGCCGGCGACCATCTTGGCGAGATTGCCCACGGGCATCATGGCGCGCACCTCATGCGGGGCCGCCTCCCGCCATCGCGAGCGCCTCGTCGGAGGTCTCGACGATCATGCCGTCGCGCATCGCGATCACGCGCTTTGCGACGCTCGACACGCGGCGCTCGTGGGTGACGATGAGCAGCGTCACGCCGTCCTTGGCGTTGAGCTCGCGGAAGAAGTCGATCACTTCCTTGCCGGTCTCGCTGTCGAGGTTGCCGGTCGGCTCGTCGCACAGCAGCAGCTTCGGGGTGCCGTAGAGCGCGCGCGCGATCGCGACGCGCTGCTTCTGGCCGCCCGACAGCTCGCCCGGCTTGCGATGCGCGAAGTCGGACAGCCCGACGCGCCGAAGCGCCTCCTTGCCGCGCGCGACGCGATCGTTCTCGCCGCGCGCGAACGACGCCGGCAGCACGACGTTGTCGAGCACGCTCAGGTGGTCGAGCAGGTTGAACGCCTGGAACACGAAGCCGATCGACTCGTTGCGCAGCTGGGCGCGCCGCGCGTCGGTGGCGCGCAGCGTGTCGATGCCGAGCACCTCGACCTCGCCGGCGTCCGGCTGGTCGAGGCCGCCGATGATGTTGAGCAGCGTCGACTTGCCCGAGCCCGACTGGCCGACGAGCGCGACCAGCTCGCCCTGCTCGACGTCGAGGCTGACGCCGCGCAGCACCTGCGTCCTGGCCGCACCGGTCCCGTAGCTCTTGGTGACATCGCGCAGGCGGACGACTGCTTCGGACACGCGCGCGGACCCTACCATTATTTGAGGTTTCCGGAGGCCTCGAGCACGAGGGAGTCGCCCTCGATGCCGAGGCTGATGTGGCCGTCGCGCCAGCGCTGCAGCATGTCGGCGACCGTGCGGGCGGCGGGGATGTCGGCGCGGCCGAGCAGCCACTCCCACGCCTTGGCCGACAGCCGCGACGGCGTGACGTCGAGCCGCGCGAGCGGCGGCGGTGCGGCCGGCGGCGCGGCCGGCGCGAAGATCTGCGCGAGCACGCCGTCGCCCATCGCGACCGCGCCGAGCTTGTCCTCGAGCACGTAGTCGAGCTCCGCGGTGAACGGGATCTTGAGGTGGTGGCCCCTGTGGGCGCCGAACGTGCGATCGCTCTCGAGGTGCGAGCGCATCGGGATCTTGTCGAGCTGGCGCGCGAGGAAGTCGCTGCGGTCGAGGTCGACGGCGACCGCGCCGGTGCCGGCCGCCTCGTCGGGATCGAGCGACAGCAGCATCGCGCGCGCGGCCCGCACGCCGAGCTGCTGGATCCGCGCGAGGTTGCCGCCGAACGACTCGACGCACGGGCGCACCCACGCCGCGACGGCGTCCGCGTCGACGTTGAGCTGGAGCGCGACCGCGGCGTTCGCGCTGGTCGCGACCCAGCCGGGCGGCGGCGGCAGCGCGTGCGAGGCGACGTCGCGCGCGGTCGGGCCGAGATCGAGCGCGATGCGACCGCCGACGTGGCCCGGGGCCGCGTCGAGGGAGAGCCCGACGCGCGCGACCGGCTCGACGAGCTTCGCGCACGCCATCATCGCCTGGGCGTGGCCGGCGAACCGGCCGACGAGCTCGCGCAGCTTGACGAAGCCGAGCAGCGACGATGCGCCCGGGTGCTGCGCGGCCGCCCACTGCCAGTCGGGGGCCCACGTCGCGCCCGTCGGGTGGTGCGCGTGCTGGAACCAGTCCGTGCTGCGCGGATCGGCCGACTGGAAGTGGACGAACAGCCAGTCGTGGTCGACCGCCCAGCCGACGTGGACGCCGGGCGCGAGCCGGGCGTCGAACACCTCGACGCCGTCGACGATCACCGACTGCGTGACCATGCCGCGCTTGCGCTCGCGCTCGAAGAACGCCTCGGTCGCCGGCGGCGACGCGAGGTGGACGACGATCGTCGGATCGAGGTTCTCGGAGAAGATCGCGACCCCGCCGTCGACGTCGATGCCGATCGACGCGGCGGGGTCGGCGTTCAGCGGGTCGACGTCGAGCAGCCCCTGCAGCGCCTGCGACGCCATCTGCGCGTCGACGCCGGCGGGGACGCCGAGCGCGTCGATCGCGCCGCGGATGCCGACCTGGGCGTCGCGCAGCTTGGGCGCGGCGAGCAGGTAGCTCGGCCTGTCCGGCACGAACGCGCTGACCGCGAGGCCGGGCACCGGCGCGGCCGCGTTGCCGGGCGATTTCGGAGCCTTCGCCGACCCGCCGCAGGCGGCGAGCACGACCAGCGGTGCCAGTCTTTTCATGGCCGCGAGCATGTCACGCAACCTTTCCGCGTGCCGGTCGATAAGCCGGGCATGATGCGGCACGAAACACGGTATCCTGCGAGAACTCCATGACGTCGATCGGCGGACCCGGTGGAATCGGCGGGCCGAAGGGCCCGTCTGGCGTCGACCGTCCGGATGGCCCGGCAGGGCCGGACGAGGTGGCCGGCGCCGGCAAGCCCGAGGCGGCCGCCGCGGCGACCCCGTTCGACGCGATCGCCGCGGACATCGCGGCCGGCCGGCTGACCCCGCAGGAGGCGGTGGACCGGATGGTCGACGAGATCGCCGGCGACCAGGGCCTGTCCGCACCGGAGCGGGCGGAGCTCAAGTCGCTCATGAGCGACCTCGTCGCCAACGATCCGTACCTGCGCGGCGTCATCGGCCAGATGGAATAGGCAATAGGCAACAGAGAACCGAGAAGTCTGAGTTTCCGGAAATTCCGACCTCTCGGTTCCCTGTTGCCTATTCCCT
>JBLMXA010000523.1:0-4597 GCA_050257515.1 Acidobacteriota bacterium
TTCGTGCGCGAGCGATCGCGCTGCAGCGCCTTGGCGAAGGCGTCCCACACCTTGCGGCGGTTGCCTTCCTTGTCCATGTCGACGAAGTCGATGACGATGATGCCGCCGATGTTGCGCAGCCTCAGCTGGCGCGCGACCTCCTCGCACGCCTCGAGGTTGTTCGCGGTGACGGTATCCTCGAGGTTGCCGGAGCCGGTGTTCGTGAACGAGCCGGTGTTGACGTCGATCGCGGTGAGCGCCTCGCCCTGATCGATCACGAGCGAGCCGCCGCTGCGCAGCGGCACGCGGCGCGACACCGCGAGCCGGAGCGCGGGCTCGATGTGATAGTGGTCGAAGATCGGCCGCCGGCCCTCGTACTTCTTCACGCGCTCGGTGAACCGCGGCAGGAACGCCTGCGTGAACTTGCGCAGGCGCTCGTACTGCTCCTCGTCGTCGATCACGAGCTCGCTGGTGTCCTCGCGCATGAGATCGCGGATGCAGCGCAGCGTCAGATCGAGATCGGCGTAGACGAGGCCGGGCCCGTTCATCTGCTCCTCGCGGCGCTCGATCTCGTTCCACACCTTCGCGAGGAAGTCGACGTCGTCGCGCAGCTCCTGGTCGATCGCGTCCTCGCCGGCGGTGCGCACGATGACGCCCGCGCCTTTGGGCCGCGCCTCGTTGACGATGTCGCGCAGCCGCCGCCGCTCCTTGTCGGAGCCGATCCGCTTGCTGACGCCGACCTGCGCGACGTGCGGCATGAACACGCAGTAGCGGCCGGGCATCGAGATGTAGCCGGTGACGCGCGCGCCCTTGAGACCGATCGGATCCTTCACGACCTGGCACAGCACGTACTGGCCGGGCTTGACGAGATCATCGATCTTGCGCGACGCGAGCTGCTTGCGCGAGCGCGCGAGCCGCGACGCCGCGCCCTCGGGCGACTCGTCGCCGTCATCCGTGTCGGCGTCGGCGAACAGCTTGCTCTCGTCACCCGAGCCGAGGATGTCGGCGACGTAGAGGAACGCGGCGCGCTCGACCTTCGGGCCGAGATCGACGAACGCGGCCTGCATGCCCGGCAACACCCGCGAGACTTTCGCGCGATAGATGTTGCCGACCATTCCGCGGTCGCGCTTGCGTTCGACAAAGAACTCCGCCAGGGCACCTTCCTCGACCACCGCGACGCGGGTCTCCGGGCCCTCGGCATTCACCACGAGCATGTTCTGCATGAAAGCTCTGCAATCCGTTGCGCCCGCTCCGGACCCTCGCGACATGAATGTCGCAGCGCGGGCTCGTTCGGGGATGGGTAGACGGCTCTCGGTAGCACGGGAACCATGGGAAAACAACCCATTGCGGACCTGCGAAGTGCTCTGGCCCGGAGCTTGCTTGGACTTGCGGCGCGTCGGTGTTGCCGCACCGGCCCCCGTGGTTCGGCTATTTCTAAGCCCCGAGCTACGTGCCTTAAATTAGTTGGTTTTGGCTTGAAACGAGAGCCTGGGTTGCCGCCCAGGCTCTCGTGCTTTTCGGGGCCCGGAAATGGAACCGCCAAGGCGCCGAGCACGCCAAGGCGTAGCCAGAAGAATTGGAATCTTCTGGCTCTGGCTTGGCGCCCTCTGCGCCTTGGCGGTTACTTTGTTCTCCGGTGGACGACCCAGAGGCCGCGATCGGCTTCGTGCTGGCGCTCGGGCGGACCCTGCACCGCTACGGCACGCCGGCCCACCGCCTCGAGGAGGGGCTGCGCCGGGTGTGCGACCGGCTCGCGCTCGAGGCCGAGGTGTTCACGACCCCGACCGCGATCATCATGAGCTTCGGCCGCCAGACGGAGCTCAAGACGCGCATGCTGCGCGTCGACGGCGGCGAGCTCGACATGGGCAAGCTCGCGCAGCTCGACGCGCTCGCCGACGACGTCGTCGAGCGCCGGATCCTGCCCGCCGAGGGCGTCGCGAAGCTCGACGCGATCGTCGCCGCGCCCGCGCAGTTCGGGCGCGTGGTGTCGACGGTCGTCCACGGCACGACCGCGGGCGCGATCGCGGTGTTCTTCGGTGGCGCGCCGGCCGACATCGCGGTCGCCGGCGCGATCGGCCTGCTGCTCGGGCTACTCGGGCAAATGATCTCGCGATCGACCGAGCAGGCGCGCGTGCTCGAGCTCGTCGCGGCCGCGTTCGCCGCGTTCGCGTCGGGGCTCGCGTCATCGGTGTGGCCGAACGTGACGCCCTCGCTCACCACGGTCGCCGCGCTCGTGATCCTGCTGCCCGGCATGTCGCTCACCGTCGCGATGACCGAGCTCGCGACGCGCAACCTGATCGCGGGCACCGCGCGGCTGATGTCCGCCGTGATCGTGCTGCTCGAGCTCGTCGTCGGCGTCGCGATCGGCGAGCGCGCGGCCGAGGCGGTCGTCCACGTCCGGCAGATCGCGCCGGTCGCGCTGCCCGAGCCCGCGCACTGGATCGCGCTGCTCGCGGCCTCGCTCGGGGTCGCGATCGTCGTGCAGGCACAGCTGCGGCAGTTCGGCTGGATCCTCGTCGCGTGCTTCGTCGGCTACGCCGGCAGCCGCGCCGGCGGCGCGTGGCTCGGCGGCCAGATGGGCGTGCTCGTCGGCGCGCTCGCGCTCGGCGTGATGTCGAACGTCTACGCGCGCTGGCTCGATCGCCCCGCGCAGGTCGTCCAGGTCCCCGCGGTGCTGCTGCTCGTCCCCGGCAGCATGGGGTTTCGCGGCATGTCATCGCTGCTCGACAAGGACACGCTGAGCGGCGTCGAGACCTTGTTCGCGATGTTCGTGGTCGCGATCGCGATCGTCGCCGGGTTGCTCGTCGCGAACGCGCTGGTGTCACCGCGGCGTAGCCTGTGAGCGTATGCTCGCCGCATGAAGCTCACGTGGATGCTGATCGTGGTCGCGCTCGGGTGCAGCAAGAAGAGCAACGAGCCCTCGAAGACCGCCGAGCCTGCGAAGGCCACCGAGCCTGCCAAGCCCGCGCCGGCCGCCGAGCCGTTCAAGGGCACGCTGACGCCCGACCTCGTGGTCGCCGCGAAGGGAGCCGTCAAGCCGCTCGCGCCGTGGGCGGAGGGCTTCGCGCAGCTGCAGGCCAAGCTCGGCCCGCCGACGAAGGTCGACGGCGACAAGTACGAGTGGGCCGCGATGCAGGGTGACGACTGCGCGTACACCTACGTCACGAAGGAAGATGGCAAGAAGTACGCGCAGGAGGGCGAGGTCGTCGGCGAGGTGTCGACGCCGATGAAGGTCGGCAAGTCCGATCCACCCGGCAACCGCTCCGAGTGTCTCGCGATCCTCGGCAAGGAGGACGGCCCGGCGGAGGATCCGAACGCACCGGCGCCGCCCGCCGACGGCAAGGTCACCGTCGCGAGCCTGCTCGACAACGCGGTGAAGGGCCGCTCGAAGTGGAAGGGCAAGGAGGTGGTCGTCAGCGGCAAGCTGACGCAGGTGTCGACGTCGACCTCGGAGGGCAAGACGACGACGAGCATCTACGTCGCCGATCCGAAGGATACGAAGCAGAGCGTGAGCTGCACGCTCGACACCGGCAACGCGAAGCTCGCCTCGGGCAAGCCGGTCACCGTGAAGGGCACGGTCGCGGTCGACAAGGCGATGAACGGCAAGGGCGAGACGATCTACGACGTTCGCCTCGAGCACTGCGCGATCGCGAAGTAGTCACTGCGCGAGCGTGATGCAGCGCGAGCTCGCGATGCTCAGCATCTGCGAGCCGGGCGGGCCGCCGCAGCCGCCGGGGCCGCCGGTCGATCCGGTCGTCACCTGCGCGGTGCCGACTTGCTCGAACGAGCAGTAGACGTCGGCGTGCTCGCCGAGATCGGTCGCGAAGCCGATCCACACCTCGCAGTGGCCGTCGTCGCTCGGGTGCGCGAGCACGAAGCTGTCGCCGACCGTGCCGTCGGGCACCGCGTAGCGCGTGTACGCGCACGCGGCGAGATCGAGCGTGAACGGCGGCGTCGTCTCGACGCGCGGTGACGGCGGGAACAGCGCGGGCAGCATCTGCGGATCGGGCGGCGTCACCTGCGGCTGCGACGCGCTGGTGCAACCGACCGCGAGCACGAGGACGACGAGCGAGCTGTTCATGGCCGTCGCGCAACTCCACGCGACGTGCCAGCTCCAGCGCGTGTCGATCCGGCGTGTTAGCGCGGGCGCGCCCTCGAAAATCTGCTGCCGGCGCCGCTCGTACGAGCGGGAATCCGCGAGCTGCTAGCGGCGCAGCTCGGGGTCATCCGGATCCGCGTCGCGGTGCACGCACGGATCGTTGTCGGGCTCGTGGCCGCACGCGAGCACGCCCGGCGAGCGATCGTCGGGATCGACGCCCCGGTGCGGTCCCTCGACGCTGTCCTCCGCGCCGCCGCCGGTCGCGACGAGGCGCGCGCGCACGTCGTCGGCGATGCCGGGCACGAGGTTCTCGCGCGCGAGGTACGCGACGTAGTACGCGTCCTCGCGGCGAGGCTCGAGCGTCCCGGCGTCGATCGCGCTCTCGAGCGTGCGCTTGAGCTCGCCGATCAGGCGCGACGGAGCCAGCGCGAACGCGTCCATGATCGCGTTGCCGACGCCGCCGGGCAGCGGCGGCAGCTTCGCGTCCTGCTCCGCGAGCACCTCGACGCGCTCGGCGAG
>JBLMXA010000524.1:0-7705 GCA_050257515.1 Acidobacteriota bacterium
GCGTGGGGTGCTGCGTTTTGTGGGGCGCGGGGGGCGCGCCGCACGCGACGAGCACCACCACGAGCGCGATGCGCCTGCCCACGCGCGCAGGTTACTCACAGCTGGCCTGCAGGACGAGCGAGATCACCCGGCCGGGTGAGTGATAGCCGGCCCGCAGCTCGGGCTGGGCGTCGAGCAGGTCGTCGACGCGCAGCACGCCCATGTACTCGCGCGACAGCTGCGCGTTGACCGAGGCCTCGACGAGCGTGTAGCCGGGCACGATCTGGCCGCCATCGGTCGCGTCGCTGAAGTAGCGGACGCGTGCGACCGCGGCGAGCCGCGCCATCGGTGTGACGATCGCGGTGACCTCGCCGTGATGATGCGGCAGGAAATCGAGGGGATTGTCGGAGGTGTCGCTGTGGGCTGCGATGTATTCGTATCCGGCGTCGAGCTCGACGACTGGCGTGACGTGCCACCGCGCGAGCGCGTCGACGCCGTAGATGTTGAGCTTGCCGGTGTTGATCAGCGGCATCATCGTCATCGTCCCGGTAGGCGTGCGGATGAGGCCGGTCGTGTGACGGTAGAACGGCGCGACCTCGAGCTGCGCACGCTCGTCGACGTGCTCGATCGCGCGCACCTCGGCGTGGTCGACCTGCTCGGGACCGAGCTTCGGGTTGCCGATCAGCGGATCGAACCGCTCGCGCAGGCTCGGCACGCGGCCCTTGCGGCCGGCGGTCGCGGTCAGCTCGAGCGGGCCGAAGCTCGGCCGCCAGCGGCCGACGAGCTTGGCCTCGGGCCACGGATCGGCGTCGACGCCGGCCGGGATTGCGAGGCCGGCCGCGGCATCGACGCGCACGGTGCGGTGCTCGTACTGGCCGTCGGCGGCGAGCTCGACCATCGTCACCGAGCCGTGCGCCGAGGCCTGCGGTCGATTGTCGACGTCCGCGTGCTCGTGATCGACGGTCGCCGATGCCGCCCACCGCGCCTCCTTCGTGATCGGCCGCGTCGCGAGCGCCATCGCGCCCGTGCGCAGCGCCGACAGGTCCTCGAAGTTGGACTGCTGCTGCAGCGCGGGATCCGAGTAGTAGTACGTGCGGCGCAGCAGGTAGTGCACCCAGGCGCCGCCCTGCACCTGCAGCTCGCCGAGCTTGTCGTCGGCGCGCACCGACACGCGCTGGGACGTGTCGCGATCGAGCAGCAGGATCGCGCTCGGTCCGGTGTCGCTCGGCGGCTCGATGAAGTGGCGGTCGTCGAGGAACGCGTCGACGACGACGCGGCGATCGCCGTCGCGATACTCGAGCCGCGCGGCGCCGGTCGCGGCGTGCTTCGACTCGCCGAGCGTCGCGGCCATCGGTAGCGGCAGGTCGCGCGCACCGGCGAGGCCCGAGCCCGACAGCCGCAGCGCGAGGTGACGCGCGAGCGCGACGCGCGTCGTGGCGCTCGCGCCGAACGAAGGCAGCGAGTCGGCGGTCGCGCGCGCGATCACGAGCTGTCCGCCGATCGCGTCGCGGGTGTGGACCTCGATCACGCCTCCGGGCCCGCCGGGGCCGTCGATCGGCGACTGCGGCGTCGTCGCGACGCGGATCTGGACGATGTCGGTGATCGGGATCGTGGTGACGTCGAAGTTGCCGTAGTACGGATCGCTGACGAGCACGCCGTCGATCAGGATCGACACCTCACCCTTGCGCGCGCCGCGAATGTCGACCTGGAATCCGCCGCGGCCCGCGACGCGAACGGTGACGTCGGGCAGCAGCGCGAGCGCGGTCGCCAGATCGGTCGCGCCGCGCGCGGCGAGCTGCTCGCCGGTGAGGCGCACCTCGGTGTCGCGGTCGAACGGCTTCGTCGGCCGCTCGTCGTAGATCTCGATCGTCTCCTGCTGCGACATCTTCAGCAGGTCGGCATCCGACAGCGGAGGAGAGGGGCTCGGGTCGTCGGCGCGGGCGGGCAGACCCCAGGCGGCGACCAGCAGGATCGCGAGCTTGGCGCGTGCACCCATGCGGTACGCGGATCATACGCAAGACTGTGACCAGCTCGCGTGTAACTACGGTGAAACGAGCCCGTCGAACAGCGCCTCGGCGATCCGCTCGGAGCCCTCGCTGGTCGGGTGCTGGAAGTCCTTCGCCAGCAGGCCGCGGCGGTGCCACGCGAGCGAGCTGCCCTTGCCGCCCATCCACGTGTAGACGTCCCAGAACGCGCAGCCGTGCGCGGCGGCGGCGCGGTGCTGCGCGGCCACCATCGCCGGGATCGACTCGCGCGGCGGCAGCTTGTCGTCGCGCCAGTCGAGCTGGTCGAGCGGCGACACGACGAGGCACGACGCGCCCGGCGCCGCCGCGCGCACGGTCGCGAGCAGCTCGCCGAGCAGCTTCTCGTGCTCGGCCATCCCGGCGCCGCGAGGCTGCAGCCACTCGGCCTCGTTCGTGCCGTACATGACGACGACGAGGTCGGGCGCGCGGTGCGCGAGCTGGTTCTTGAGATGGTCCTCGAGATCGTTCGTCGCCATCGCCTTCGCGGTCGCGTTGACGACGCCGAGGTTGTCGACGACGGCGCCGGTCCTCGCCTCGAGCGTCGCGCCGAACAGCCGCACGCGGCCCCGCGCGCGCAGCTCGAGCCGCTTCGCGCCTTCGGGGATGTCGATGCGCGCGAACGCGCCCTGCTTGTGATCGGCGGCGGTCGCGAGCTCCTTCGCGACCTTGCCGTCGATCGCGAGATCGAGCCTGCCGCCGTGCGGCTGTGCGAGGTAGTCGACCTCGAGCGAGCGCACCGCGCCGAGCGGCGCGAACCGGATCGTGCCGCCCTCGTCGGTCTCGGTGTCGCCGCCGAGCCCGAGCAGGTGATCGGGCGGCACGATCGTCGAGATGCCGTGCGCGATCCAGCCCTCGGACACGACGCGCGTGATCGCGCGCAGCTGGTTGAACGGGTGCGGCGGCGCGGCGAACACGAAGCCCGGGCCGCCATCGCCGACGAGCGCCTGCAGGCGCTGGCGCAGCGCCTGGGTCAGGTGATCGTCCGCGGTCAGCGAGTCGCCGAAGTACGACACGCGCACCGGATGCTCGGCCTTGCCCGCGCGCTGCGCGGCGAGCGCGGCGTGAAACGCGTCGAGCGCGTGGTGCTTGCAGTCGTCGAGACATGGATCGTCGAGCTGCGCGGGCGCCGGCGGCTTCGGCCGCGGCGCGGCGGCCGCGGTGGCCGTCATCGCGACGAGGACGAGGAGCCGGCTGCGCACGCGTCGGCATTATCACACTGCTTGCCGGCACGCTGCTTGATCTTGAACTCGACGCGGCGGTTCTTCGCCCACGCCTCCTCGGTGTGCGAGCTGTCGATCGGCTGCGTCAGGCCAAAGCCGCGAGAGCTCAGGCGCTTCGCGTCGATGCCGTGCTCGACGAGGTACGCGACGACGCTCGCGGCGCGGCGCTTCGACAGGTCGAGGTTGTACGCCGCCGAGCCGCGCTCGTCGGTGTGGCCGCCGACCTCGACCTTCTCGATGTCGGGGTTGTCGATCAGCGCGGCGACGACCGCGTCGAGCGTGTGAAACGACGTGTCCTTGAGCTGCGCGCTGTCGAACTCGAAGTCGATCGAGCCGAGCACGACGAGCACGCTGCCGCCGTCGAGCACGGTCTCGCGATCCGGGCAGCCCTGGTTCGCCGCCGGGCCGGGCTCGTCGGGGCAGCGATCGTCCTTGTCGAGCACGCCGTCGCCGTCGCGATCGGCCTCGTCGTCGGCGGGCTTCGGCGGCGGCGCCTGCGCGACGACGGTCTCGTCCTCGAGGTGCGCGCGCTGCGTGCGAGCCGCCTTCGGCTCGAACACGATGCCGATGAACGCGCGCATGTCGGGGTTGCCGCCCGACGCGATCAGGCCGCGGCCGGCGCCGAGCGACAGGTACGAGCTCTTCGCGAGGTAGACCTTGAGCCCGCCGAGCGCCTCGAGCGGCTGGTAGCCCTGGTGCGCGCCGACGGGGATCGCGCCGAACACCTCGGCGATCGCCTCGAGCTTCTCGGGCCGGATCGCGTAGGCCGCGGCGCCGCCGACCGGCAGCTCGGTGCCCATCGTGATCGTGCCCATCGTGCCCATCATCGTGTCGGTGAACGTCGAGGTGCCGCGCAGGCGCACGCCGGCGTTCGCGGCGAGCCGCCAGCTGCCGAGCGCGAGATCCGCGAGCGCGATCGCCTGCGGCGTGACGCCGGCCTCGCCGAGGAAGCGATCGCGCGGGCTCGTCGTCGGCAGGTAGACGCTCGCGAGCACGCCGATGCCGAGCGGCCCGGCCTGGAGCAGCCGCGCCTTCGCGTGCAGCCCGAGATCGCCGATGCCCTGGCCGTCGATCCGATCCTGCGTGCCGTTCATCACCTCGAACGGCAGCGACGCGCCGAGCTCGAACGGCACGTCGCCGACGCGGAGCCCGAGCGCGGCGACCAGCGTCGCCGACACCACGTTGTCGACCGAGTACGACGAGCCCGGCGCCTGGAACGCGAGCAGGTGGCGTCCCCACTCGAGCGCGCCGAGCCCGAACGACAGCTCCTCGTGGCCGAGCACCGACGTGCCGTTGAGCGTCAGATAGCCGCGCGAGTCGATCGCGGGGTGGAACTCGTCGAGCTGCATGTCGCCCGCGGACTGCGCGAGCGCGGCGGACGAGATGCAGAGCAAAGCGGCAGCGAGAGCCAGGCGTGGCATGGCGGTCCTCCACGACGCGGCGAACAGGCGCAGCGTCGACGTCTGCTCACATCGTGCGTGGACGGGCCGCGGCGGTTACTTGTTCGCCTTGGCCGCGATCTCCCCGAGGATTTCGCCGGCCACAGCCTGCTCGAACCCGAGCTTGCTATCGGCCTTCACGAAGTCTTCGAGGTCGGCCTTCGCGTGGACGACGTCGCCGCGGCGGAAGTACGCGACGCCCCGCTGGAACCGCGCCTTGTGGTTCGCGGCGTCGAGGCCGAGCGCCTTGGTGTAGGCGTCGATCGCCTGGTCGAGCAGCTGCTTGTCGAAGTAGCCCATGCCGAGCGCGAACCAGGTGTCCGAGGTTGCCGCGGTCATCGTGGCTTGCGAGAGCACCTGGATCGCCTGATCGGTGTAGTCCCAGCGGCGCAGCAGCTCGCCCAGCGCGAGGTACGGCGCGGCCTGGTGCGGGTTCCCTCGGATCGCGAGCGCGAACTGCTCGGCCGCGTCGTGCGGGCGGTCGGCCTCGCGCGCGATCCGCCCGAGGTAGTAGTGGGCGCGCCACAGCTCGGGCACGAGCCTGACCGCCTCGGCGAGCTGGGCGGCGGCCTCGTCGGCGAGGCGCTGCTCGTAGAGCGCGATGCCGTACCACAGGCGGTACATCGCGACGCCCGGCGCGCGCGCGACCGCGTGCTCGAACGCGTCGGACGCGTCCGGCCACTTCTGCGCGAACGCGTGCGCGGCGCCGAGCCCGTACCACGCGACGTGGTTGCCGTCCCACGCGTCGGTCGCGGCCCGGTATGCGGTGCGCGCGGCATCGAGCTGGCGCTGCGCGAGCGCCCGATTGCCTTCGTTGGCGTGCTGGATCGACTCGCGGTACCTCGTCGGATCGGGCGTGCCCGGTGGCACGTGCGTCACCGCGGCGGACTTCACCGCCGGGGCCGCGGGAGCGCCCGACGTCGCGACCATCGTCGCGTCGAGCTTCGCGCCCGGCGTCGTCCACTTGCGCGTGACGTTCTTCATCGCCGAGTAGACGAGGAGACCGTCGGAATCGCGCTCGGAGTGCGGCGACGTCGTCGTGAACGTGCCGTCGACGATCACCTCGTCGCCGACCTGGTACGGCGGGCAGATCTGCTTCGCCGGATCCTTCTCGCCGGGCTCGCAGCGATCCGGCGCGCTGCGATCTGCCTTCGCGATGTTCTTGAGCTCGAGCTTGTTGTACGGCCGCGGGACGTCGACGACCCACAGGCTGTCGTAGCGCGGCGTCGCCTTGTCGTCGGCGATGTAGAACTTCGGCCGCTCGCACAGCGTCGGATCGGCGTCGATGCGCGCGCGCACCGCGCGATCGGTCTCGCCGGGCTTGCGGATCTGCTTCACGCAGTCGTACGCGTACGTGATCACGCCGCGCAGCACGACGCGCTGGCCGAGCAGCGGCCTGCCGGCGACGCGCAGCCGCTTGACCGTGAGCGGTCCCGCCGGCAGCTCGAACGACGGCACCGCGGGTAGATCGATCTTGACGTCCGTCTTCACGACCTCGGGCGGCGGCGGCACGAGATCGGGAGGCGCGGCGACCGCGACCGACGACACCACCACGAGGATCAGCAGCATGGTGCGCATCGGGCGACTATACTTCGCGCGATGGCCGACGACCTGGCATGGACCTTCGACTTCACGCGCGAGCGCGTGCCCGGGCTGCAGGTCCAGCTCGAGTGGGCGCTCCAGCACCAGAACCAGCGGTTCGTGCAATCGTTCGTCGCCGGCACGTGGGGTGTGCGGCGCGTGCTCGTGACCGTGCTGTGCGCGTTCGGCGCGCTGCTCGATCTGGCGGTCCTCGTCATCGATCCAGCCGTATGGCGCAGCCGCTGGTTGTTCTTCGCGGCGTTCCTGATGCTGTTCGCGATGCTCCCGATCGTGATCGCGCGGCAGCGGCCGCGTCCGGACAGGCGTCGCTCGCAGCGCCGTGTCGGCGCGCGCCTCGCTCGCACCGCCGAGCGCATCTACCGGCGGCCGCGCGCGCGGGCGCCGTACACGATCGCGTACACCTTCGACGGTGCCGGCATCCGCGCGCGCGTCGAGTCGCTCGGCCTCGATCGCGCGTTCGAGCTGCGCAGGCCGCGGCTCGTGATCGCGACACCCGAGCTGTTGCTCGCGTTCCGCCGCTCGTGGTCGGTGACGCCGTTCCGGTTCGTCTATGTCACGCCGGAAGCGCGCGGTGCGCTGCTCGCCGCGTGCAGCAAGCTCGGCGTGCCGACCGTCGAGCTCGCGGGCCCCGTCGAGGGCTACGTCGCGCCGCTGCCCGACGCGCGCGCCCGCTGATCACTTCTTCGGCCGCTTGTCCTTCGGCTTCTTGGTGTCCGGGCGCGGCAGGCGATAGCCGCCGAGCCAGGCGCGGATCTCGGGCTCGAGCGCGGCACGGCTCGCGATGCACTGGTCCATGCCCTCGATCGCCTGCTTCGCGACGCGCTCGCCGCCGGGCAGCCCGCCGAAGTGCTTCGTGATGTAGTCGGCGAGCTCGTCGCGCCGCTGCGCATCGCACGCGCCGGCGAACAGGTGGGCGACGCCGGACAGCCCGCCTCGCACCTCGTCCTGCGGCATTCGCTTCATCAGCTCGGCCTCGTGGTCGCGGAAGAACCGCTCGGCGACCGCGCGCGTCGCCTCGCTCTGCGTGCCGAACAGCATCACCATCGTCTCGCGGATGTCGAGCGACGGATCGAGCACGAGCTGCAGCGCGGCCTCGTAGCGCTTCGCGTCGCGCACGGCCGCGAGCGCCCAGTACATCTCGGTGCGGCGCACGCGATCCGCCTCGGTGCGCACCTCGCGCGTGATCCGCTCGCCGAGCTCGGGGCTCGCGTCGACGGCGATGTCGAGGATCGTCGCGCGCACCGCCGGCGACAGCTCGCGCCAGTGCTCGGCGAGCGCGACCGACTGCTTGACGAGCTCGGGATCGCGGCCGAGCCAGCCCGCCGCGTGCAGCAGCTGCTCGTGCTCGGTCTCGGCGTCGAGGTCGTCGCTGTCCTTCGGCAGGATGCCGAGCGCGGCCGCGCCGGGCCCGAACGTCGTGCGCATCCACACCTCGTACTTC
>JBLMXA010000525.1:0-3613 GCA_050257515.1 Acidobacteriota bacterium
GATCTCGCGTCCGGCAAGAACGCGCGCGGCGTGATCGTCCTGTGATCCGCGCTCCGGCGATCTCGCGCCCGGCAAGCACGCCGCGCGATCGCCTCATGACGCGTGGCTCCGGCGCTCTCGCGGGCGCCGTGAGCAGCCTGGTGTCATCGAGCGCCACATCGCTGATCAGGTCGACGCCGGCGAGCGCGAACCGGCGCGCCGCCGCGGCCGTGCGTGGCCCGAAGCCGTGATCGAGGCACCACTGCGCGTGCCCGACGAGGAGCGCGAGCTCGAGGCTCTTGCCGAGCGTCATCGCGAACCGCCGCGCGCCGGCCTCGAGCCGCTCGGGCTCGGCCAGTGCGACGCGGATCCAGTCGGTTGCGTGCTCGACCGCGGAACGCACCGTCCCGACGGCTGCCGCAAGGCCTTTGTCGCGCGCGCTCGCGCATGCGGTCTCGATCTCGTGCGTCAGCGCCTCGAGCGCGCCGCCCTTGCCGAGCGCGCGCAGCGTGTCGAGCGACAGCACGTTCGTCGTGCCCTCCCAGATCGGCAGCACCTGCGCATCGGCGAGGATCCGCGGCAGCCCGGTGTCCTCGATGTAGCCGGCGCCGCCGCACGCCTCGATCGCCTCCGAGGTCACCGCCACGGCCTGCTTGCCGGTGACGAGCTTCGCGACCGGCACGAGCGTGCGCGCGAGCCGCTCCTCCGCTTCCCCCCCGCCGTGCTCGAGCACGCCGATCAGGTGGGCGCTGCGGAACGCCAGGCAGAACGCACCCGCGTACTCGGCCTCCTGCGCGGCGAGCGTGTCGGCATGCAGCGGCTTGTCGACGAGCAGCGCGCCGAACGCGCTGCGCCGGCGCGCGTAGTCCTTCGCGAGCGCGAGGCCGCGGCGCATCGCCGACACCGCGCTGATCGCGTTCCACGTGCGCGTGATCGACAGCATCGGCGTGATCTGGCGGACGCCGTCGCTCGGCGCGCCGACCATGATCGCCGGCGCGCCCGCGAGCGTGAGCTCGGCGGTCGGCACCTTGCGCGTGCCGAGCTTGTCCTTGAGGCGGTTGACCTCGATGCCGCGCAGGCGGCCGCGGTCGTCGCGCAGCTCGACGAGGAACAGCGCGAGCCCGCGGCTGCCGTCCGGATTGCCCTCGGGGCGCGCGAGCGTGAGCGCCATCTCGGAGGTCGTCGCCGACGTGAACCACTTCGTGCCGTAGAGCCGCCAGCCGTCGCCGTCCTTCTTCGCGATCGTCTCGCTGTGCGACACGTCGGAGCCGCCGGTGCGCTCGGTCATCCACTGGCCGCTCGTCCACATCTTGTGCGGATCGCGTGTCGTGAGCAGCGGCACGTACCGATCGGCGAGCGCGCGGTTGCCGCTCGCGAGCAGCGTGCGCGCGGCGCCGTCGGTCATCGCGAGCGGGCACGAGTAGACGTCGAGCGACGGCCCGAGCACGTGCACGGCCGCGAACTGGTGCGTGCGCGCGTGCGCGCCGTGGCGCGGCTCGTAGCCGGCGGCGACGAGGCCGTGCTTCGCGGCCAGCACCTGCGCCTCGCGCCACAGCGGCGACACGTCGATGCGGTCGACGCGATTGCCCCAGGCGTCCCACTGCACGAGCTCCGGCTCGTGCTCGCGATCGGCGAGCTGCTTGCCGTAGTACTCGACGGTGAGATCGCCGAGCGTGCGCAGCTCGTCGGCGAGCTCGGGGACGAACCGCGCGATCCACGACGGCAGCAGCGGATCGTCGTCGAACTGGTTCGCGAGGCGCGGAGGCTCCTGGAAGAACGCCATGCCCGGGTTCTACCGCGCTATCGTCTCCGCGTGAACCTCCTGCTCGTCGAGCCCGCCGAGCTGCGCGCCGACGGCACGTGCGCGCTCGCCGACCGCCGGGCGCATCATCTGCGCGACGTGCTGCGCGTGCGCGCAGGCGACGAGATCCGCGCCGGCGTGCTCGGCGGCGGCGTCGGCCGCGCGCGGGTGATCTCCGACGACGGCGAGACGATCGTGCTCGCGATCGCCGCCGACCAGCCCGCACGGCCGCAGCTCGCGGTCGAGCTCGTGCTCGCGGTGCCGCGCCCGAAGGTGCTGTCGCGCGTCGTCGAGACCTGCGCGGCGTTCGGCGTCGCGCGCGTCGACCTGACGAACGCGTGGCGCGTCGACAAGAGCTACCTCGAGTCGCCGCGCCTGGCGGCGGACGCGCTCGCGCACGCGGCTCGGCTCGGCGCCGAGCAGGGCGCGACGACGCACGTGCCCGCGCTCGCCGTCCACGCACGGCTGATGGCGCTGCTCGACGCGCGGTTCGCCGCGCCCGGCGGCGCACTGCGCCTGATCGCGCACCCGGATGCGCCTCCGATCGAGCGTGCGGTGACCGCGCGCGGTCCGGTCGTGCTCGCGATCGGTCCCGAGGGCGGCTGGATCGCGCGCGAGCTCGACACGTTTGTCGCGCGCGGGTTCGTGCCCGTCGCGATCGGCACGCCGATCCTGCGGGTCGAGGCGGCGGTCGCCGCGGCGCTCGGGCAGCTCCTGCTGCTGCAGCGGATCGCCGCGAGCTGATAGCATGGCGAGATGCGCCTGCTGTTCGGCGTCTCGATCGCGGCTCTCGGGTGCGGGCGCGTCGGCTTCGACGCGTCCATGGCCGATGCACCGGTCGACGCCGCGCCGCTCGCGGATCAGGTCGCGTCGGCGCTGCCGTGCGAGACCGATGTCGTGCTGCGCACGGTGCCGCGCGCCGACGAGCTCGGATGGCTCGATACCGCCGACGTCCAGGCCGTGATCGCGCTCCACCACCTCGACAACACGCACCACGAGATCGTGGTGTACCCGCTCGCGGTCGTCGGCGGCGTGGTGACGAGCCCGTCGAGCACGCTCGCGTACGCGACCCCCGACATGTACGGGCTCGCGTTCGCGCGCGCCGGCGCCGGCTACGCGGCGGCGGTGACCTCGGTCGCCGACGGCACACTGCACGTGCTCGTGTTCGACGCCGGTTTCGCGCTGCAGTCCGACACGCCGGTGACCGGTCTCGGCGGGGCGACCGTGCCGTTCGCGGCGTCGTCGGCCGGTCAGCTGCTCGTCGGCGTCGATCCGAGCGGCGGGATCAGCGTGGTCGCGGTCGACAGCGCGGGCTCGCTCGCGGGCGCGCCGGTCACGATCGTCGGCGGACCGGCGGATCAACCCGCGATCGCGGCGGTCGGCGCCGACTTCGCGGTCGCGGGGCGCGACAACGCGAGCGGCGCGTGCAAGCTGGCGCGCGTCGCGCTCGACGGCAGCATCCGCGCCGGGCCGCTCTCGGTCACGACGCCGGCGGCGACCTGCGTGTCCCCGCGCGTGCGTGCGCTCGGCACCGGCGCCGTCGCCTACGCGATCCACGACCCGGGGACGGTCGCGCCGATCGCGTACGCCGGGCTGATCGATCCCGCGTTCTCGGCGGCATCGGCGCCGAATGCGGTCGGTGCGACCGACAGCGCCGTCGTCGCGATGGTCGGCGACGTCGACCGCGCCGACCTCGCGGTGCGCACGAACGGCGCCTCGCGGCTCGCCCAGGTGCTCGCCGGCGGCACGACGATGGTCGTCGGCAGCGATTTCGGCCTCGCCGGCACCGACACCGACACCGAGACGCTCCAGGTCGTCGGCTCCGCGCTCGTC
>JBLMXA010000526.1:0-2945 GCA_050257515.1 Acidobacteriota bacterium
GGCGGCCAGCGCGCGATCGACGACCATGTTGCCCGACGCCGCCGGGCTGGCGGGCTGCGCGGCGAGCCCGCTCGCGAGGCTCGCCGCCGGCGACACCGCGTCGGCGAGCTCGGGGCCGTCGGCGATCTTCGGGATCGCGGTGGTCTCGACCGCGCCGCCCTTGCCGAGCGCCTCGGCGACGACCTCGCCGAGCACGTCGACGCGGCCGAACCGCTTCTCGGGATCCTTGTGGCACGAGCGCGCGACGAGATCGTCGATCTGCTTGTTGAGGCCGGCCACGACGTCGCTCGGACGCGGGCCGCCGCGCTCGAGCGGCGAGCCGACGAGCGCCTCGTAGAGCAGCGCGCCGACGCCATAGACGTCGGCCGGGCCCGACGGCGCGCCGCCGGCGAGCACCTCGGGCGCGACCGAGCTGTGCGCCGGCACCAGCTGCGCGACCATCGCGGCCGCGGTGCCGGGACCGAGCGCGAGATCGACGACGCGCACGCGCCCGCTGCGGCTGACGACGACCGACTCGGCGGCGAGCGCGCCGTGCTGGACGTCGGCGAGCGCCGCGGCGACGCCGGCGATCAGGTTCGCGGTGCCGCGCACGCCGAACCCGGCGGTGCCCGCCTGCCGCTTCTTGATCAGCATGTCGCGGACGAGCGAGCCCTCGATGTCCTCGGTCGCGATCCACAGGATGTCGCCGGTGAGGCCGGCGGCGAGCGTGCGCACGAGGTGCTTGTGCTCGGGCAGCGCGGCGGCGGCGCGGGTGCCGGCGATGATGTGATCGCGCACCTGAGGGTGCTGCGCGATCGGCGCGTGGATCACGTAGACGGTCGAAGGCCCGGCCGGGCCGTTCGCGCGATACGCGTCGGCGATCCGCAGCGGCCACAGCGGTGGGCCGAGCACGTAGTCGCCCAGCTGAACACCCGCCTGCAGACGCGGCGCGAACACCTCGCGCGAGAGCCCCGGTTGCGCGGTCACGTAGGGGCTAGGATACGGGCGCCGCGCGAAGCGGGTCAATCGCTGGGGCAGCTTGCCGATCGCGCCAGGCGGGCCGCTGACGGGTACCTCCCGAGGCCGTGCAAGTACTTGCAACCGCTCTCGTTCGAGCCGGTCGCGATCAGCCCGTCGGCGATCAGGATGTGCGCGCGGACGTTATGTGGGTCGAGGTGGAGCACCGAGTCGGCCTCGGCGATCTCGCGAAGCCGGTTTCCGGCGGCCTTGGCTTGCTCGGCCGCGGCGAGGTGCTTCGCGATCTCGGGGTTGGCGCGCGGCGGCTCGCGGACGATCGCGGTGACCTGCAGCGCGGCATCGGCGGCGGGCGGTGGTGCAGCGTCGGGCACGACCTGCGCGACGACCGCGGCATCGGCCGGCCCGCGGTCGGTCGTACTCGTACTCGTACTCGTACTCGTACTTGTCTTCGTGCTCGCGCTCGGCCTCGTCCGATCCCTCATCGCCATCGCGATCGCACCTGCGATCACTCCGAGCACGAGCAACGACCCGAGCGCGATCCACATCCCGCGTCCCTTGCGCGCCTGGACCATGCCGGTGGTCGGCGAAGGTGGCAGCGTGTCCTCCGGCAGCGCCTCGACGTACGCGCTGTGCGCCGCGCGCATCATGCGTCCCGGCAGCAGCGTCGCCGACGTCGCGATCTCGACCGAGCGGCCGCGGCCGCGCAGCGTCGGCTCGACGCCCGCGAGCATCCGCGCGAGCTCCTCGGCCGTCTGTGGGCGCGCCTCGCGGTGCTTCGCGAAGCAGTGCTGCAGCACCGCGTCGAGCTCGCCGTACTCGGCGAGCGCGGGCAGCGCGTCGCCCAGGTGCGGCGCCGGCGTGCGGGCGTGGTGCATGAGGAACTCGATCGGCGTCTTCGCGGCGTACATCGCGCAGCCGGTCAGCATCCCGAACATCGTCGCGGCCAGCGAGTAGAGATCGCTGCGGCCGTCGACGGTCTGGCCGCACGCCTGCTCGGGCGACATGAACTCCGGCGTGCCGAACACCATGCCCGACTGCGTGATCGCCATCGCCGAGCGATCGGAGCGCGCGGCGCCCTCCATCAGCTTGGCGACGCCGAAATCGAGCAGCTTCGCGAAGTCGGGATCGTCGCCCTGGCGCGTGAGGATGATGTTCTCGGGCTTGAGGTCGCGATGGACGAGGCCCGAGCGGTGCGCGGCGCCGAGCGCGTGCAGCGCCTGCCTCGCGATGTGGACGACGCGCGCCGGCGCGAACGGACCGTCGACGTCGAGCTCGCGCTGCACGGTCCGTCCATCGACGTACTCGAGCACCATGTAGTAGTCGCGCTGCGGCGTGACGCCGAAGTCGAGCACCTTCACCGCGTGCGGCGAGTCGACGCGCATCGTCGAGCGCGCCTCGCGCGCGAACCGCTCGAGCTGCGCGGCGTCGCTCGTCAGGTGCGGCTTGAGCAGCTTGACCGCGACCCGGCGGTCCATCGCGAGGTGGTGCGCGCGGAACACCGCGCCCATGCCGCCCTCGCCGAGCAGCGCGTCGAGCCGGTAGCGTCCATCGAGGACGATCCCGACGAGTCCGGCGGCAAAGCTGTCGTCTCCCACCTAGCTCAGAATCGCATACCGTTCTTGACGCGGAACGAGAACCAGTCCCAGGCGAGATACGCCGCCCCGGCCAGCCCGATGACGCCGACGACCGGGGAGGCCGCGACGGCGACCACCCCGGCACCGACCGCGGTCGCCGCAGCGAGGGTCCCCTTGCGCTTGGCCACGACCTTGTTGCGCTGGACGAGCGAGCTCACCTCTGCAGGCTAGCACACGCGGCCGTGGCAGGACGGACACGCTCGATGTGGCAAGCTGGACGCGATCACCGCCGAATCCGCGTCGGGGCACGATCGGGCCGTGGCGCGCGGTTTGGAGTAGTGTGATCATCAGATGCAGATGTCTCGGATGAACCAACGCGGCGCGGTGCTGCTCGGACTTGCCGGCGGCATGCTG
>JBLMXA010000527.1:0-8727 GCA_050257515.1 Acidobacteriota bacterium
GATAGCCGAGCAGCGACAGCCACGGCAGGATCACCGCCTCGGGGACCGAGCCGGCGTCGAGCACGCGCGCGCTCGTGTCGGTGCGCGTCAGGATCGCGCGGAGCGCCGCGAGGCTGTCCCAGTTCTTGGGCGGGTCGCCATAGACCGGCAGCCCGAGCCGCTCGACGTCGGCGATCGCGGAGTCGCGCTCGGCGGCGGTCTTGAGCGTCGCGTTCTCGCTGCGCCGCGCGAGCAGCTCCTCGGCCTCGGCGATGGATGCGGTCGGGCGATGGCCGCGCCACCTCCACCACCAGCGAAGCTCGGCGAGCGCACTCATGCGCGCATCCTTATCACGACAAGGCACCGTAGCCGGTCAGCCGGCGGCGAGCACGCGGCAATCGCCGGCAAGCTCGCGGTACAGCGCGAGGTGCTGGTCGGCGACCGCGGGCCACGACGTGCGCGCGCCGAGCTCGCCGCTCGCGCGCTCGAGGCGGGCGCGCAGCGCGTCGTCGCCGAGCGCGTGCGACAGCGACTCCGCCCACGCGCCGACGTCGCCGGGCGGCGGCAGCGCCAGATCGGCGTCGGCGCCGAGCGTGTCGGCCGCGTCGACGAACTTGGGGCCGCGCGAGCACACCATCGCGCGCCCGGCCGCGAACGCGCGGTGCAGGATGCCGCTCGCCGAGCCGTGCTTCTGGCGGTACGGGAACACGATGACGTCGGCGGCCGCGAGGTACGCGGGGATGTCGGCGGCGGGCAGGTAGCCCGGGCGGTAGTCGAGCCAGCCGCCGCGGCGCGCGCGCTTGACGCGGCGCTCGAGCGCGCCCTTGTACAGGCGGTCCTGGAGGTCGTGCAGCTCGACGCGGCCGGCGACGACCAGCAGCGCGTCGGGGACGCGCGCGGCGACCTCCGGGAACGCGTCGATCACGGTGTCGACGCCCTTGGAGTACTCGATGAAGCCGAGGAACAGCGCGATGCGCCGGTGCGCCGGCAGCTTCAGCTGCGCGCGCGCGGCGGCGCGGTCGAGCACCGGCCCGGCGACCGGCGTGCCGTGCGGGATGATCGCGATCTTCTCGGGCGCGACGCCGTGGGCGACGAGCGGGTCGTACGCGCTCGCCTTCTGGTGGATGATGATGCGATCGCTCGCCTGCGCGAGCGCGCGGTGGAACCGCGGCGGGCTCCACTTCCACGGCCGCCACAGCGAGCGGCCACGCTGCGGATACACGCCGTGCAGCGTGATCGCGCTGCCGATGCCGCGCGCGCGCAGCTGCTGCAGCAGCGCCGGCACGCGCCCGTCGCGGCCCATGTAGCCGCCGTGCTGCAGATGCACGACGTCGGCCTTCGCGCGATCGACCGCGGCGACCACGTCGGGCACCCAGTCGCCGTCCATCGACCAGCAGCGATCGACCGCGACGTCGACCGGCCTGTCGCCGGCGCGGTCGGCGAGCACGACGATCGACGTATCCGGATCGCGCGCGGCGATCGCGCGCGCGAGGTCGTGCGTGTAATCGCCGATCCCGTTCGTGTTGGGAGGGAACACCGAGACGAACGCCAGCTTCATGGCAACAACGGTCTATTGCTTGGGGAGTTTCTGCAGCGTGAGCAACAGGAACGTGAACTCGAGGCCGAAGCGCGACCAGGTGACGCACTTGTCCTTGCACGTGAGGTCGGGCTCGCTCGTCGGCTGGAGGCCGAGCGCGCGGGCCTCGTCGAGCATCGCCCGCGCGTCGGCGGCCGAGAACACCTTGACCGGCCCGCCGTAGGCGATCGCGCCCTTGGTGTCGATCGGCGGATCGAAGTAGTCCATCGACACGACGAGCAGGCCGCCGGGCGCGAGCACGCGCGCGGCCTCGCGCAAGAACCCCGACACGTCGACGTTGTGCTCGATCACCGACAGGCACGTGACGACGTCGAGCGAGCCATCGGCGAACCGCAGCTTGGTGATGTCGCCCTGCTCGTAGGTGATCGGTCCGACCTTGATCGGCTTGCCGAACAGCAGGTTGTTGCCGGTGAGGTCCTGGTAGCCGTACGCGGCGAGCCACGGCAGGATCACCGAGTACGTCGCGGCGCCGGCGTCGAGCACGCGCGCGGCCGGCTGCGTCCGGCCGAGGATCACGCGCAGCGCGGCGAGGCTGTCCCAGTTCTTCGGCGGATCCTGGTGAGAGGCAGCCCGAGCTCGCGCGCCTCGGCGATGGCGTCGCGCCACTCGCCCTCACTCTTGAGCGCGGCGTTCTGGACGCCCGCGCGCGGCTTGTCGCGCGGGATGGTCTTCCACTTGAGGTGCCAGTAGGCCGAGCCAACTCCGGGGAGCCGCAAGAGCGCGTCCAACATCTGCGCGCACGCTAGTCCCGAGCGTCGACGAGGTCAACCGCGAACGGCCGTGCGCTCGCGCCGCACGAGCAGGAAGATGCCGTAGCTCGCGGCGGTGATCGCGGCGACCGCGGCCGCGCGCAGCCACACCGAGGCGGGGAGCGAGCCGTGAACGACCATCGCCGCCGCCGCGGTGACCGCGGCCCACGCGGCGACCGGCGCGAGCCCGCGCGCGTAGGTGACGAGCCGCACGCGCGTGCGCGCGAGCGCGAACCACACGAGCAGCACGAACGGCACCGGGTACGACGCCGCCCACGCCCAGGCGACCGACAGGTAGCCCGCGCCGGGCCACCCGTGCGCGGCGATCGCGAACGCCGACGGGCACACGATCGCGGCGACGAGGTTGTAGACGAGCGCGTCGCGGGCGTGGCCGAGGCCGGCGAGCATCGCCGGCAGCACGAACGACACGCTGCGCAGCGCGCCGACCACGCACAGGATCTGCGCCGCGGTCGTCGCCGACGGGCCGAGCGGGGGATACAGGATCGCGAGCAGATCGCCCGCGGCCACCCCGATCACGACGAGCAGCGGCGCGACCAGCGACAGGTTCTGGCGGGTCAGCGCGATCAGCTGGTCGCCGATCGCGCGCGGATCGCCGGCGAGCCGCGTGAACGCGGGGAACGCGACCTCGGCGGTGACCATCGACACCAGCCGCACGACGTCGAGCACGAGCTCGTACGCGAGGCGGTAGGCGCCGAGCGCCGCGGCGCCGAACACCGAGCCGATCACGACGTAGTCGGCGCTCGTGTACGCGAAGTACAGCAGATCGGCGAGCGACAGGTGGATGCCGAACCGCGCCGCCGCCTTCGCCTCGGCACGGTCGAACACGAGCGCCGGCCGCCACGGCCGCACGAGCTGGGTGCCGACCATCATGACGACCGTGCTCGCGATCGGTCCGACGACGAAGCACCAGATCCTCAGGTCCGGGTGGCCGTGGCCGCCGAAGTACGCGGTGACGAGCTTCGCCGACGCCTCGGCCAGGAACGCCCCGATCTTCAGCTTCGACAGCGTGTCGAACTGCAGCGCGTGCTTGAGCCTCGCCTCCGGCACGAGCTGGATCGTCTGGCCGACGAGCTTGCCGGCGTACGCGCACACCAGCACGCCGACGATCGGATAGCCGAACGCCGCGCCGATCGCCGGCGCCGTGACGAGCGAGATCAGCAGCACCGTGCACGCGGACGCGAGGTTGAGCCAGAAGATCGACGACAGCACGCGGGCGTCGGCATCGGCGCGGCGGACCGCCGCGGACGGCAGCCCGAGCGTCGCGATCCGCTCGATCACCGGGAACAGCGCGGTCGCCATCGTCGCGACGCCGAGCTCGGCCTTCGACACCCACAGCCACAGGCAGGCGAGCGTGGTCGCGAGATCGAACACGCCCGACAGCCCGCTCGCGATCCCGACCCACACCGTGCCGCTGCGCAGGCTCGACTGGACGTCTTCGTCGGGAGCTCGACCCAAGGCCCCCGAGTATATGCTATGCGAGCAACGGCGATGAGTTACACGCGCCTCGCGCGGTCCCTGACGCGCCTGGCGCTCACCTGGCCGCGGCTCGTCGTGCTGTGCGGCCTCGGCCTCGCGGTCGCCGGCATCGCGCTCGCGACGCAGCTCGGGCTGCAGACCGATCTGTCCGAGCTGCTGCCGCCGCGCGCGCCGAGCGTGATCGCGCTGCGCGCGCTCAACGCGCGCGTCGGCGGCACCGGCAACGTCGCGATCGCGCTCGAGGCCGATCAGCCGTACGGCCCGCTGCGCACGTACATGCCGGTCCTTGCCGAGGCGTTGCGGCGCGAGCTCGGCAGCGATCTGCTGTCGCTTCGCTACTCGCGCAAGGACCTCGAGGATTTCTATCAGAAGTACGCCGCGTACTACGCCAAGCTCTCCGATCTGCAGCGCTGGCAGAACCAGCTCGCGACCGCGATCGCGAAGCAGAACCCCGCGTACGTCGAGCTCGAAGATCACCCGACCGATCCGCTGCGCGAGCTGGCGAACGAGCTGCGCGCGGAGCGCGACAAGTATGCTCCCGACAACCGCGACTTCGATCGCGAGACCGGCCTGCTCATCACCGAGCACGGCCACCTCGGCGCGATGTTCGTGCGGCCGGCGTCGAACTCGCTCAACCTCGGCGGCGCGTCGGGCATGCTCGATCGGATCAAGGCGGTCGTCGCGTCGACGCACCCGGAGCAGTACGGCGTGCGCGTGCCCGGCTACACCGGATCGATCCCGGTCGCGCTGAACGAGGTCGCCGCGATCCGCCACGACATCGTGTCGACCGCGATCCTCGTGCTGCTCGGCGTCGGCGGGATCGTGACGTTGTACTTCCGCGGGATCCGCGAGCTGCTGCTGATGTCGAGTGCCGTCACCGTCGGCGCCGCCGTCGCGCTCGGGTTCGCCGAGCTGTGGATCGGCCACGTCAACGCGCAGACCGCGTTCCTCGGCGCGATCATCGTCGGCACCGGCATCAACTACGGCATCATCTTTCTCGACCGCTACCGCGCCGCGCGCGTGATCGAGCCCGACTTCGCGCAGGCGCTCGAGCTGGGGTGCGCGCAGACGCTGCGCGCGACCGCGATCGCGGCGATCTCCACGGCGCTGTCGTTCGGCGTGCTCGCCGCCGGCGAGGTCGAGAGCTTCCACCAGTTCGGCTGGATCGGCGGCATCGGCATCCTGATGTGCTGGGTCGCGACGTTCACGCTGGTCCCCGCGTGCATCGTGCTCGCCGATCGTCACCGCCGGCCGCGCACGCCGGCCGGGTTCCAGCCGCTGTCGCGCGCGTTCACCCGCCTCGGCACGTGGTGCGAGCGCAGGTCGCGTCCCGTGGTCGGCGCGGTGGGCGCGCTCGTGGTCGCGAGCATCGCGATCGCGGTCGCCGCGCGCGGCCACGTGGTCGAGACCGACCTCCGCAAGCTCGGCACCCGGTCGTCGGAGACCAGCGGGATCGAGAAGCTCGACAACCGGCTGCGCGTCGTCGACGTCCACTCGTCGACGCCGTCGGTCGTCGCGACGTCGTCGCGCGAGGAGGCGCGCGAGGTCTGCGAGATCATGAAGGAGAAGGTCCGCACCGATCCGGACCACGTGTTCCGCGACTGCTACTCGATCGACGATCTGCTGCCGGCGGACCTCGCGGCGCGCGCGCCGATCATCGCGAAGCTCCGCCACGACATCGACGCGGTCGACGAAGACTCGCTGTCGCCGCAGGATCGCCACGACCTCGACCAGCTGCGGCGCTCGCTCGACGAGCCGCCGCCGACGATCGCCGACCTGCCGGCGGCGCTGAAGGAGCCGTTCACCGAGCGCGACGGCTCGGTCGGCAAGCTCGCGTACGTCGAGTCGAACTACGAGTACGTCGAGGCGAACCTGTACAAGTTCACCGACGCGCTCCGCGCGATCCGCCTGCCGTCGGGCCGGCTCGTCGAGTCGAGCGGCGAGCTCGTCGTGTTCGCCGACGTGCTGCGCGCGATGCGCCGCGACGCGACGAAGCTCACGATCGCCGCCGCCGCGCTCGTGTTGCTCGCGCTCGCGATCGTGACCCGCCGGCGCGGCTCGTTCGTGCGCGTCGGCGGCGCGCTCGTCGCCGGCGTCGCCGTGATGGTCGGCGCCGCCGTGCTGCTCGGCGTCAAGCTCAACTTCTTCAACTTCGTCGCGCTGCCGACGACGTTCGGCATCGGCATCGACTACGCGATCAACATCGAGGAGCGCATCCGCCAGCGCGGGCGCGAGGCGCTGGCTCGGGCGCTCTCCGAGTCGGGGCCGCCGGTGCTGCTGGCGTCGATGACCTCGATGATCGGCTACGCCTCGCTGATCCCCGCCGACAGCCGCGCGCTGTCCTCGTTCGGCGTGCTCGCGATCCTCGGCGAGGCCGCGTGCGTCGCCGTGGCGGTCGTGCTCGTCCCGGCGCTGTGGGCGCTGTATGCTACGCCCCGGCGATGAAACCCGCGCTGCGACGCTGGCTCGAACGCGCGCTGCTCGTCGCAGGCGTCGCGCTCGCCGCGTACATGATCTCGCGGTTTCCGCTGTCGCAGATCGCCGACGCGTGCCTGCAGGTCGGCTGGGCGATGCTGATCCCGCCGCTGCTCTGCCTCGGCTGGTTCGCCGCGCAGGCGCGCGCGCTCCAGCACCTGCTGCGCGGCGCGGTGCCGCTCGCGGTGCTGTACTGGAACCGGCTCGTCGGCGAGGGCTACAACATGCTGCTGCCCGCGGCCGGCATGGGCGGCGAGCCGGTCAAGCTCGCGCAGATCGCGCGCTACGTGCCGATGGAGGCCGGCGTGGTCGCGCTGATCAACGATCGCCTGATCGAGAACGCGCTCGGCCTGTTGTACTCGGCTGCGGTGATCGCCGCAGCGGCGTTCGTGCTGCCCGACGTGTCGTCGGCGCTCAGGACGTCGATGATCACGTACGGCGCGGGAGCCGGCGCGGTCGGGCTCGTGATGGCGACCTTGATCTTCACCGACGTCACCGGCCGCGTCGGCGGGCGGATCGCGCGTTGGCTCGGCGCCGACACGCTCGGCGGCCAGCGGCTGCCGCTGCCCGACGTCGCGCGCGCGTTCTTGTGGAGCGCGATCGGCCGCGCGCTCGGCTTCCTCGAGGTCGCCGTGCTGTTCTGGGTGCTCGACCTGCAGGTCACGGTGTGGAACGTGATCTTCACGACCGCGGCGCTCGCCGCCGCCGGGTTCGTCGGCGGCGTGATCCCGCAGAACGCCGGCGTCCAGGAGGCGACCACGGTCGGCGTGTTCGAGCTGCTCCACTTCTCGGGCCCGGCGGCGATCGCGTTCGCGCTCGCGCGGCGCGGCCGCATGCTGGTCACGAGCGTGCTCGGCGTCGGGTTGCACGTCGCGTTCGGCGGCAAGCTTCGCCACGAGAGAGCCAGCTAGGCTCACCGTCGTAGGCGTAAGCGCAAGCGTAAGCGTAAGCGTTTGCCGGACCGCAGAGCGAACCGTCGATAGCGCGCCATTCACCACGCGTCGTCGCCGCGTCGTGGATCGAGGACGATTGCTCGCAGCCGCTTGCGCTTACGCTTACCGATCACGTCGACTGAGGTTTAGACTGCGCGCGTGCCCACGCTAGGCGATCGCTACGAGCTGCGCCGGCTCGCGCTCAGGCGCTGGCTGCTCGGCCGCCACCCCGCCCTGCTGTGGGCCGGGCGCCGCTATCCGGAGCCCGAGATCGCGCTGCTCGCGCTGTTCGCGCGCAAGGACGCGATCACGGTCGACGTCGGCGCGTCGTACGGCATGTGGACGTTCCACGCGCGCCGCTACTCGCGCGCGGTCGTCGCGTTCGAGCCGCAGCCCGCGTTCGCGCACGCCTTGCGCCGAGGGTTCGCCCGCTCGCGCACGCCGGTCGAGGTCCACCAGACCGCGCTGTCGGCGGCGGCGGGCCGCGTGACGATGACGCTGCCGCCGCTGCAGCCCGGCTACAGCACGATCGAGCCGGCCAACCACCTCAACGGCAAGGTCAGCACCGCGTACGGCTGGCAGGAGCTCGAGGTCGAGACGCGCACGCTCGACTCGTTCGCGCTCGACGACGTCGCGTTCGTCAAGGTCGACGCCGAGGGCCACGAGGAGAGCGTGCTCGTCGGCGCGCGCGACACCCTGCGCCGCTGCCGGCCGGCGCTCGCGGTCGAGACCGAGGAGCGCCACAAGCCGGGCTCGGTCGAGGGCGTCAGCACGCTGCTGGCAGATCTCGGCTATCACCGGCTGTTCGTGCACGACGGGGTGCTGCACGCGGGCGAGGAGTTCTCGCTCGCGGTCCACCAGGATCCCGAGCGGCCCGACCGCTACGTCCGTAACCTGATCTTCTTGCACGATCGTGATCTGGCGCGCCTCCGTGCCGCGCCGAGCCTCCCGTTCGCGAGGTCGGGCGTGTAGAGTGTGCGGAAAATGCCGTTGACTTTCGCGCCCTCGCCGCGTTTCCTCGCCTGAGATGGTCGACCCGGCCTCTTCGCTGACGCTCCGCGCTCCGGCTCCATCGCCGTTCGCGCGCACGCTCGCGTTCCTCGGGCCCGACTTCTCGCTGTTCCTGCTGTTCCTGTCGATCTTCGTCGCGCTCGGCGTCACCTACGGCGCGCACTTCCACGTCGCCGGCGAGGGCTCGATCGCGATCGCGGGCGGCCTCGGCGGCGGCCTGATCGCGGTGCGCTTCCTGTGGCGCGCGCGCGCGATCTTGCTCGACGAGGGCGACGCGCGCGCCGAGTTCTTCGAGGCGGCGCGCCGGATCCTGCGCGACTGGGGTCCGATGATCCTGCTCGTCGTGCTGTTCGAGAACCTGCACGCGTACACCGGCCTCATCCGCCAGCAGCCCATCGACGACTCGCTGTACCACCTCGACGTCGCGGTGTTCGGCGTCGAGCCCTCGGTGTGGATGGGCAAGCACCTGTCGACACCGCTGCTCACC
>JBLMXA010000528.1:0-5672 GCA_050257515.1 Acidobacteriota bacterium
GTGGTCGGGGTCGGCCACGGCCGCGGCGCGAGCAGCGCCTTGATGCCGGCGCCGGCGAGCACGCGCGCGGTGTCCTCGGCGAACACGCGCGAGTTGTGACGCGCGTCGTGCCCGATCAGCACGCCCCGCGTGGTCACGTCGGGGACGTGCGCGCGCAGGTACGCCGCGAGCCCTGCGGTGACCTTGCGCACGAGCACGCGGTTCATGCGCTGCGGGCCGGGCCCGAGGATGCCGCGCAGCCCCGCGGTGCCGAACTCGAGCGCCCCGTGGAACGCCTCGTGGAGCTCGCGCTGCGCGGAGGCATCGCCCCGGTCGTAGCGCTCGATCAGCTCGCGGAGCTCGGCGGCGGTCTTCGGATCGGGATCCTCGGCGAGCCACGCCTCGGCGGCCTCGCGGAACGGCGGGTGCAGCGACATACGCGCGGATCCTATGCACCAACCGAGCCTCGCGGCCCAGCGGGACTCATCGCCTTTCGCAGGCGAGGCACCGCCCGCGACGGGCGCACTCCCGGCGGGACTGCCCGGCACAGATCCCGCGCGTCCCGCGGTGACGAGCCGCTCGCGCTCGTCCTACGGGATCGGCGGCGGTGGCGGGCACGGCTGCGCGTGCGTGGCCCGGATGTCGTCCTGGTCGTACGCGACCGTCACGGTGCCCGCGTACTTCGTGCCCGGCGGCAGCAAGTGGCCGACCGCATGGGCGCTCGCCGCAAGACCGCAGCCATGAACGTCGAGGTACGTGCACTGGCAGGTCTCGAGGGTCTTGACGTGAACCCTCGGCTTGCGCTCGACGCGGAAGATCTTCGTGCCCTGCTGGACCAGCTCGGCCTGCGGACCGCCACAGCTGCCTTGAATGTCGGTGAGCACGTGCACCTTGCCGCCGTGGCCGTCGTCGACCTCCTGGACGACGAACGACTTGTAGTCCGCCGGCAGATACCGGCCATCGCCGCCGCCGACCGCGATCATCGGCAGCGAGATCGGCTTCAGCTTCTTCGCGGCCAGCGCCTTGTGGTACGCGGCCTCCGCGGCGGTCTTCGCGGCTTCGCTGCGCGTCACCGCGGCCGCGCGGTCGACGCACGTGCCGGCGTGCACGGCTCCCGCCGTCCACAGCGCGACCGCGACCGCGATGCGCCCGATCATCACGTCCCCTGCGGGTTTGCCTGCTTCTTCTTCATCCTCGAGATCAGCCCGGCGAAGCCGTCCTTGTCGATGATCTTGTTGAACTGCGTGCGGTAGTTCTCGACCAGGCCGACGCCGTCGGTCTTGACGTCCCACGCCCTGAGCTTGTCGCCTTCCTTCTTGAGGACGTAATCGACCTCGATCTTGTACGGGCGGTTATGCCGCTTCGTGTTGATCTGGGTCGTGACGATGATGTTGCCGTCCTTGTCGGTCGACTCGCCGGTGTAGTCGACCGAGTAGTCGAGGTTCGCGCGCAGGCCGCGCACGTAGTTGTCCTCGATCAGCGCGCGCAGCGTGTCGAGGAACTCCTTCTGCTGCGCCGCGGTCAGCTTGCTCCACTGATCGACCATCGCGCGCTTGCCGAGCTCGTCGATGTCGAGGAAGTCGCGCACCGAGCTCGTCACCTTCGTCGCGAGCTCCTTCTCTTCCTTCGAGCCGGGCGCGACCTTCTGCTTGAGCAGCGCGGAGATCTTGTCGTTCGCGGTCTTCACGACCTGCGTGCCGGGGGCGGTGGCGGCAAAGCTCGGCACCGCGACGAGCATCATCAAAAACACGAGCAGCAGGCGCTTCATGGGGTTGTTCCTACCTCGGACGGACGCGCCCGGCACGATATTCACCGGTCGCGCGCCCGAGGCGTACCACGGCGACGTTCCAGTCGAACACCGCCTTGGCCCACCTCGCGCGCATCTGGAACCACGCGATGTAGGCGTCGGCGAGGTCGCGCGACTCCGCGGTGCCGATCGCCTCGTCCTGGAGCACGGCGGCCAGCCACGTGCGCGCGGCCTTCTCGCCCTCGCTGGCGGCATCGAGCGTCGTGTGGGCGGCGGTCGCATCGGCGCGCGCGGTCTCGGCGTCGTACTGCGCGCCGAGCTCGGCGAGCTCGGCCTGCGCGGCCGATTTCTTCGCCTCCGCGCGCGCACGATCCGCGCGCGCCTTGACGTTCCACCAGTCGAGCGTCCACTGCAGGCCGACGCCGAGGCCGGCGCCCGCGCGGCGGTACGGATCGTACGCGAACGCACTCGGCGGATCGGGCACGCCCTGGGCGTGCGAGTACACGGCGCTGCCGACGAGCGCGATATCGGGGAAGAAGTTCGCGGTCTCGAGCTTCGCGAGCTCGTCGGCCGCGATCGCGCCGGCCTTCGCGGCGACGCGCTGGGGGCGGTGCTCGGCAGCCGCGGCGGTCGCGCGTGCGTCGGGGATCGGATGCTGGACCGCGGCGAGCTCGGCGTCGTCGATGTCGGCGTCGGCCACGCCGGTGACCGCGCGCAGCCCGGCGAGCGCCTGCGCCTCGCCCTGTGCGGCCTCGCTGCGCTGCGCCTTGGCCTCGGCGAGCAGCACGGCGACCCGCTGGCGGTCCTGGATCGTCGCGTCCTTCTTGCTCTCGAAGTCCTGCTTCGCCTTGTCGATCTCCTCGATGCCGTCGTCGAGCATGCCGCCGAGCTCGCGCGCGAGCTTGAGCCCCCAGTACGCGCGCGCGGCGTCGATCGCGACGTCGCCGGCCGCCTCGTCGGCGAGCGCCTTCTGGGCGTCGAGTCCGGCGCGCGCGGCCGAGCGTGCGTGCGCGATCTTGCCGAACGTGTACAGCGGCTGCGTCACATCGACCTCCGCGGTCCCGTAGAACCCGGAGAACCGGAACGCGAAGTTGCTCGGATCGGTCTTGAGGCAGAGCCCGCCGCTCGGGTCGATCGGCGCGTTCGGCAGGCAGCGGATGTCGGGGCTGATCGTGCCGAACGCGGTCGCCTTGATCTTCGGCAGCCGGGCGGCGTCGGCCTCGTCGACGCGCGCCGCGGCGGCGTCGGCGTCGCCGGACGCCATCTGCACCTTGGGGTTCGCGACCGCCTTCGCGATCACCTGGTCGAGCGTGAGCTTGGGGGGATCGGCCCCGGCCGCGTGCGAGACGAGGACGACCGCGACGAGCAGGCTACGCATGACCGGGGTTGTAACCCGGGGATGCGGTCCTTGCGCAGGACGAGCAGCTCGGTCGGGCCCTCGATCGTGCGGCTCTGGTTGTCGTTCACGAACGCGAACCGGCCGTCGGGCAGACGCGCGAGGCCCTCGAGGTTGAGCGTGCCGTGGTGGATCGGGTAGAGGTCGATCACGACGGTCGGCGTGATCTCGCCGCCGGTGTCGGCGAAGTGGAGCAGCTTCGAGGTGCCGTAATGGCGCTCGATCGCGTAGACGTCGCCGGGCGAGCTGCACGCGAGCGCCGCGATCTTGCCGGTCTTCGACGTCAGCCGCAGCCGGTCGATCGCGACCTGCTGGCCGTCGTGGATGCGCACGAGCGGCGCGTAGCGCGTGCCATCGGCCAGCGTCCCGACGGTCTCGATCGCGACGAGCACGTCGCCGGCGCGCCCGCAGATGCCCTCGGCGCCCTTGTTCGGCTCGAGCGAGATCCCGGTCAGCGGGTGCTCGGCGGTGACGGTGATGCGGCCGTCGGGCTCGAGCGCGGCGTCCAGCACGCTCGCGGTCGCCGCGTGCTGGCCCTCGGTGCCGAGCGCGAACCGCCCGGGCGCGACCCACGCGATCGCCTCGGTGTCGATCCCGTCGGCGACGCCGACGAGCGGGTGCGCGATCGCGCGCGCGCCGGGGCGCGGGATCTCGAGCACGACGCGATCGCGCTCGGGGATCGCCCACAGCGTGCCGTGGTCGTCGATCGCGAGGTCGGAGACGCCGGGCGGCGAGTCGAGCACGTCGATCTCGTCGAACGCGGAGCGATCGAGCTCGGCGTGCTTGCCGCACGCGATCAGGACGAGGAGGACGAGCTCACGCCGCACGGAGGATCACCCGAGTGATCTCGAGTGGCGCCAAGAGTCGCACGGGCGGGCCCCAGTAGCCGCATCCGCGCGTCACGTACAGCTGCGTCCCCCGATGCTCGTAGCGGCCGGCGAGCAGACCGCCCTGCTGGATCCGCGCGATGTAGTGCCACGGCCAGATCTGCCCGCCGTGGGTGTGCCCCGACAGCTGCAGATCGACGCCGTACCTCGCCGCGTTCTTGACCTGCCGGGGCTGGTGCGCGAGCAGCACGAGCGCGCGCGACCGATCGCGCCCGGCGAGCGCGCGCGGCAGGTCCTCGCCGTGGCCGTCGTAGCGCGCGGCGCTGTAGTCGTCGACGCCGGCGAGATCGAACGTCGCGTCGCCGGTCCCGATCGCGACGCGCGCGTTGCGCAGGTACTGGATCCCGAGCTGCGAGATGTGCGCGATCCACGCGTTGACGCCCGCGTAGTACTCGTGGTTGCCGGTGATCGCGAACACGCCGTGCTTCGCGCGCAGCTCGCCGAGCGGCGCGACCTCGTCACCCAGCGCGTCGACCGGCCCGTCGACGAGATCGCCGGTCAGCGCGATCAGATCCGGCGATAGCCGGTTCGCGTGATCGACGACGCGCTGCACGAACGCGCGATCGATCGTGAGGCCGGTGTGGAGATCCGACAGCTGGACGATCGTGAAGCCGTCGAGCGCCTTCGGCAGCTTCGCCAGCGGCACCTCGACGTCGACGACCTCGTGGTCGCCGCGCGCTTCCAGCACGCCGCGCGCCACGCTGGTGCCTCCCACCACCGCGGCGGTGCCGCCGGCCATGCGGCCGAGGAACTGCCGGCGCGACAGGCCGGCCTCGCCCCTGGGCGCGAGCGCGCGGCGCGGCAGCTCGAGCACGAGCAGGGCGAGGCTCGCGAGCCCGACGAACGCCAGCCACGGCAGCGTGACCCAGCCGATCGTGCTCGCGAACGCGGGTGCCCACAGCCGCGCCGACGTCGTGATCGGGATCGCGCACCACATCATCACCATCACGACGCCGAGGATCCGGCGCGCGCGCAGCGGCAGGTACGTGCCGTGAGCGAGCCGCCACCACACGTAGAGGTGGAACGCGCCCGACATCACGAACCCGAAGGCGAGCTTCCAGATCACGCCTCCCCACCGTAGCAGTTGCTCTGGCAGCCGGAAGGAGCAAGATGCACGTATGGCCGCGCCGGTGCTGCTCTACGACGGTACGTGCGGGCTGTGCCATCGCAGCGTGCGCTTCATCTTGAAGCACGAGCGCGATCACGAGCTCGTGTTCGCGCCGCTGCAGGGCGAGACCGCCGCGGCGCTGCGCGCGAGCCATCACGGGATCCCGGAGGCACTCGAGTCGGTGGTGCTCGTCGACGACGGCCGCATCCGGCTGCGCAGCAAGGCGTTCCTCTACTCCGCGCGCCACCTGCGCGCGCCGTGGCGGTGGGCGTACGCGTGGCGCTGGCTGCCCGCGTTCCTGCTCGATCTCGGCTACCGCGTGATCGCGGCGATCCGCTATCGCGTGTGGGGCCGCGCCGAGCTGTGCGATCTGCCCGCGCCGGAGCATCGCGCGCGGTTCCTACCTTGAGGCGCAGCCCGCAACCGATCGTCGGCTGCGACCGTCGCGGCGCGATCCGTCTCGCGCCGCTCGGTCTCGCTCGACGCTCGGTCACGGGCTTCGCGTCGACACGGCCGCCGGCATCCCGCCGCGCGGGCGCAGCGTGACCAGCGGCT
>JBLMXA010000529.1:0-4417 GCA_050257515.1 Acidobacteriota bacterium
GCCGCGTTCGCATCGGCGGCGAGCTCGGCCCACGCGCCGCGCTCGCAGGCGTCGCACGCGAGCCACTCGCTGGCCAGCTCGCGGACCTCGGCGTGGTACTCGACGATGCGATCGATCGAGCGCAGCAGCTCGCGCGCGGCGTCGGCGTCGCCGCGGCCGGCGACGAGCAGCGCGGTCGTCACGATCTCGGCGTCGCCGAGCGGCCGCCGGCGGTCGCGGCGCGCCGCGATCCACGCCTCGCCGGCGGGCGTCGGCCTCGCCGCGTGCGCCCACGCGGCGCACGCGAGGCCGTACGCGTCGCTGTCGCGCATCGTCGCCAGGTGCGCGGTCCAGAACGCCGCGCGGTACCAGCCGAGCGGCACGAGCACGTGACGGACCAGCGAGCCGTGCAGCACCGGCTCGACGAACAGCGCGATCATCAGCACCGCGAGCGGCCACAGCCCGGCGCGCCACAGCACGAACGACGTGGTCAGCGCGATCGTCAGCAGCACGGCCGCGCACAGCCCCGCGACGATCGAGTATGCGAAGAATCGCCACGTGCGGTCCCTGCGACGCGCGTCGAGCGCGGCGCGGTGGGCGCGGATCAGCAGGAAGTAGGGCAGGGCGAAATACATGGGGGCGGCGTCCGGCGTCCGGCTCAGATCACGGTTTCCATCCGAGTGCTCGGCGCAGGCCGGGCGTGCCGGTCGGCGCGGGTTCGATCGGGCTCGCCTCGCGCATCGCCGGCGCGTTGCGCGCCCACAGCTCGGCGACGAGCCGCTGGTAGGGATCGCGCAGCGCGGCCACGGCGGCGCGAACCGATTCGGGCGTGCGCTCGCGCGGGCCGAGCGGCGTCGCATAGGTCTTCGCGGCCGCGAAGCCGAGCTCGAGCATGCCCAGCAACTTCTGCGCCTCGCGCTCGATCTCCATGCGGCTCGCATCGCAGCCGATGCCGAGCACGAAGAACGGGTTCTCGGCCAGGCTCATGTTCTGCCTCCGCCGGACACCGGACGCCGGGCGCCGGACGCCGGACTCACCGGACTCCCGAATCGAAGCCCTTCTTGCGGGCCTCGCTGTCCTCGGGCAGCAGCTGCCACAGCTGCTTGACGACGCGGCGCAGCTCCTCGGTGTCGCCGCGTGCCATCGCGGCCTTGCCATCGCCGACGAGCCGCTGTGCGCGCGGCAGGTCGCGCGCCTTGCTCACCTCGGACGCCGCGTCCTCGAAGTACCACTCCCACGCCTCGGGCGTGCGGTTGAACGCCGCCGACGACAGCCGCTGCGCGAGCCGCATCTGGCGCTCGAGCTCGGGCGCGTCCTTGTCGCGGCGCGCCTTGTCCATCGCGGCGAGCACCTCCTGCAGCAGCGCGCGCTCGGCGTCGGTGCCGTGGAAGCCGACGGTCGAGCTCGCCGAGATCGCGGCCTGGCGCGCGGCGGCGTCGAGCTCGGGCCACTTCCGCGCGAGATCGGCGTCGGCCATCGTCGCGTCGACGTCGAGCAGCGCGCGGCGCGCGCGCTGGGCGGCATCGGCGTCGCCGCCGTGCGCGGCGTCGATGTCGCGCTCGGCCTCGGCGAGCCGCGCCTCGAGCCGATCGAGCTTCTCGATCACCTGGCCGAGGCCGTGGCGGAACGCGTCGGTGCGGAGATCGGCGAGCTGGCGGCGCAGGTCGCGCAGCGCCGAGTCGAGCGCCTCGGGCGCGGCGTCGGGCACGAGCAGGTGCGCGACGTGCTCGAACACCTGCTCGATCGCGGGCACGAGCGCGCGCGCGGACAGCCGGCCGCCGCGATCGAGCTCGATCGTCACCTCGACCGGCGAGCCGGTCGGGACCGTGTCCTTGACCGCGTCGCCGCCGATGTCGAGCGTGCCGACGAGCCGGCACAGGTGCGCCTGGCCCATCTCGCCCTGCACGATCGGGATGCGCAGCACGCTGTCGTGGCTGCCCTTCGCGACGGTCTCGACCGTGTGGTGCGTGAACGTGCGCCGCGCCGGCCGCGGCGCGCCGCGCTCGAGATAGACCTGCACGTGCCCGCTCGCGAGCGCGACGCCGAGCGTGCGCGACAGCGGCGGATCGCCGATCGTCAGGCCCTGCACGATCGTCAGCGCCGGCGGCGACACCGCGATCCGCTCGCCGCTCGCCGAGGTCGCGACGAGCTCGAACGTGCACGCGCGCCGCGGCAGCAGCGTCACGTTCTGGATCCACGTGCCGTCGGGCGCGACGGTCGCGTCGGCGCTCGTCCACGCGCCGTCGTTCCTGACGAGCTTGATCCGCGCCGGCGGGTCGGTGCCGACGAACTTGCCGACGACGTGCGGCGTCAGATCCGCCGACACCGCCGGGTACTGCAGCCACACCTGGCGGCCGGTCGGCGAGGCCTGCTGCACGGCGCGGCCGTCGAGCCCCGCGGTCGCCGCGTAGAGCGCCGCGCCCTGCGCGACGAGCGTCATCGGATCGTGGCCCTCGGCGATCGGCGCCTCGAGCCGCGCCGCGACGCGCGCGCGCACGATCGGCATCACGGTCGGCCCGCCGACCAGCACGATGTTCGCGAGCCGCCCGGGCCCCAGGCCCTGGGCGGTGAGCAGCCGCACGCACACGTCGAGCGCGCGGTCGACGAGCGGCGCGCACAGCCGCTCGACGGTCGCGCGCGTCAGCTCGAGATCGACCTCGACGTCCTGGCCGTCGATCGACAGCGGCTGCGCGAGCGTGACCTGCGCGCGGTCGCCGCGCGACAGCTCGATCTTCGCGTCCTCGGCGGCGAGCCGCAGCTGGCGCAGCGCGCCGGCGTGCTCGGGGTTGTTGCGGCGCGGCACGACCGCGAGCTGCGACGCGAGGTGCTCGGTGATCGCCCAGTCGAAGTCGCGGCCGCCGAGGAAGTTGTCGCCGTCGTGGCCGACGACGCGCAGCAGGCCGTCGCGCGTCTCGAGCAGCGACGCGTCGAACGTCCCGCCGCCGAGATCGAACACGAGCCACGTGCCGGCGCCGTCGTCGGCGGCGCGCCAGCCCGCGGCGAGCGCGGACGCGATCGGCTCCTGCAGCAGCTCGACCCGCGCAAACCCGGCGAGCCGCGCCGCCTCCGACGTCGCCGCGCTCTGCGGCAGCTCGAACAGCGCCGGCACCGAGATCACCGCGCGCTCGATCGCGACGCCCAGCTGGTCGTGGATGTCCTGGCGCAGCGCCTTCAGGATCTCCGCGGACAGCTCCTCGGGCTTCTTGCCGAGGATGAGCTGGTCGGTGCCCATCAGCCGCTTGAACTCGGCCGCGGTGCTCGCCGGGTCCGATTCCAGAAACCGCCGCGCGCGCGTGCCGACCGTGACGCGGCCCTGCTTGTCGATGCGCACGACGCTCGGCGTGACGGTCGCGCCCTGCGCGTTGCGCACGACGCTGACGCGCTCGCCGTCGAACACCGCGGCCGCGGAGTTGGTCGTCCCGAGGTCGATCCCGACGTAGAGCGGCGTTTCGGCCATGCCCTGCAAGCCTAGCACTGCGACACCGTCGCAGTTGCGTTCGCGCAGCAGCGCGTGATCGGATGTCACCGCCGGCATGTGCGCTCCGGGAGCATGCTCCACGCATGAGGGCCTCGATCGTCGCGGCGGTGCTCGCCGCGCGCACCGCGGCGGCGCAGGCGCCGGCCGACACCGCGCCGGCGCCGGACGCCGACCGGAGCGTGCTCACCGGCTACCTGATCTCGATCGCCGCGACGGGCGGGCCGCTCGTCGCCGGTGCGGTCATCGACTACGACGGCGCCCCGCGTGGCTGGCGCCCGGCCGCGGCCGGCATGCTCGGGATCGCCGGCGCGATCTTCGGCCCGTCGGCCGGCCACTGGTACGCCGGCGAAGGGCTGACGCCCGGGCTCGAGCTGCGCCTCGGCGCCGGCGCGGTGATCGCGACGCTCGCGTTCCGCGACCCGTACCTGGATCACCCGACCGAGACGTTCGGCGGGATGCTCGGTGCCGTCGCGATGTGGGAGGCCGGCGTGGTCTGGGACGCCGTGACGCTGCCGCGCGCCGTGCGCCGCGCGAACCGCCGGGTCGTCGCGCCGATCTTCACCGGGACGGGCTTCGCGGTGGCTGGTACGTTCTAGGCATGACGTATCGCGAGCACGCGCCGCACCCCGCGCTCGCGCCGTACGTCGATCGCTACTGGGCGAGCCACGGCCCGGCCGGCGTGCCGCGCGTGATCCTGCCCGACGGCTGCATCGACATCCTCGTCGATCTCGCCGCGCCCGACACGCCGATCGTGATCGGCACGATGACCACCGCCGCGCGGCTGTCCTCGGGCGACGCGCGGATCGTCGCGGTGCGGTTCCGGCCGGGCGGCGCGGCGCCGTTCCTGCGCACCGCCGCCGGCGAGCTGACCGATCGCAGCGTGCCGGGCGTGCCGTGGCTGCACGTCGATCCCCAGGCGCCGCTGGCCTCGCTCGAGGCGAGCTTGCTCGCGCGGCTCGC